>JANYAN010000555.1 GCA_025361305.1 Burkholderiales bacterium | reverse complement strand
TGCAGCCGCAGCAGCGCGTGCATCAGCTCGCGCGGCAATTGCAGCAGGCCGGAGTCACGCCGGACGAAAGGGCCACATGATCAGTACCATGACACGCCGCGTTTCGATCCTTGCCGTCGTTTGCGCGGCGTTGCTGGCCATGGTTGCCGGTTGCGGCGGCGGTGGCGGCAGCGACGCGCCCATAACTCCAATCGTCTCCACGGCCAGCATCTGGCCCGCGCCGACCACCAGCCCGGTCACCTGCTCGACGGCCGACCAGCGCACCTGGCTGCGTGGCTACATGTACGACCAGTACTTCTGGTATGCCAACCTGCGTACGCCCAACGATGCGGCCACCAGCCTGGACAGCTATTTCCAGTCGATGTTCTACCTGCCGAACGACCGCTACAGCTACACGCAGTCGACAGCCGATTTCAACCAGTTCTTCAGCGAAGGCACGCGCACCGGCTACGGTTACTCGCTGGCCTTCGCCGATGCCGCGCAAACGATACTCAAGGTGCGCCTGACCGAACCGCTCAGTCCGGTTGGCCTGGCCGGCCTGCAACGGGGCGACACCATTGCTTCGATCGACGGGTTCACCCCCGCGCAGGTGGCTGCCGGCATTCCTGGCGCTGTCTCGGCCGCGGGCATCCCGCGCACTTTCGTCGTGCGCAATCTGGCCGGTGTCACCCGCACTTTCACGGTCAGTTCTGCCGTGTATCCGCTTACACCGGTGGGAGTCTCCAGGGTGTTGGACGTGGCCACGGGCACGGGGACGCGCAAGGTGGCGTACCTGGCGTATCACGAGTTCATTTCCACCAGCGCCGACGCGCTGGCCGCCGCGTTCAGCCAGTTCGCCGCGGCGGGCGTGACCGAGCTGGTGGTCGACCTGCGCTACAACGGCGGGGGCAGTGTCACGGTGGCGCGCAACGTGGCCAGCCTGATGGGCGGTAGCGCCCTGAACGGCCAGACCTTCACGCAATTGCGCTTCAACGACAAGCACCCCGAAAACAACTTCACGTATCCGTTCACGGCCAGCCTGGCTTCGTTGCAGACGCCGCCGCTGGAAGGAATCCCGCGCGTGATCATCATCGGTTCGCCGTCCACCGCATCGGCCAGCGAACTGGTGATCAACGCCCTCAAGCCTTATCGCAACGTGGTGCTGATCGGTGGTACGACCTACGGCAAGCCCTATGGCTTCGACCCGGTCGATGCCTGCGGCCTGACCTACAACACGGTCAATTTCGAGTCGGTGAATGCGCTGGGGCAGGGCGGCTACATCAATGGCATCACGCCCGATTGCACCGTGGCCGACGATCTCGACCACGCCTTGGGTGACGCGAGCGAAGGCCGGTTGGCAGCGGCACTCGGCTACATCCGCACGGGCAGCTGCCTGGCGACAGCCACGCTGGAGGCGGCGCAGTCGGTTGCGCGCCCGTCCGAGGCCGGTCTGGGTGAGACACTGCCGCCGCGCATGATCAAGGACTGACCAGCGCCGCGGCGCACGCCCTACATCAGCAGGTGTTCGCCCGCGTTGTCTCCGCCCAGGATGACGTAGTTCACCTTGCGGATGTCCATCAAGGCCCGGCCACCCGAATAGCTGATCGAGCTCTGAACGTCTTCTTCCATCTCCCGCAGCGTGTCGGCCAGGTGTCCCTTGACCGGCTCGAGGATGCGCTTGCCCTCGACGTGCTTGTATTCGCCCTTGTTGAAGTCCGACGCGCTGCCAAAGTATTCCTTGTACAGCTTGCCGTCCACTTCGACGGTCTGGCCGGGTGATTCATCGTGGCCGGCCAGCATCGAGCCGATCATTACCATCGTGGCGCCAAAGCGGATGCTCTTGGCGATATCGCCGTGCTCGCGGATGCCGCCGTCGGCAATGATGGGTTTTGTGGCAACCCGGGCGCACCACTTGAGCGCTGACAGTTGCCAGCCACCGGTGCCAAAGCCCGTTTTCATGCGCGTAATGCAGACCTTGCCGGGGCCGACACCCACCTTGGTGGCATCTGCGCCCCAGGTCTCCACGTCGATGATGGCTTCGGGTGTGCCCACATTGCCGGCGATGACGAAGGTGGCAGGCAGCTTCTCCTTCAGGTGCTCGATCATTCGCTTGACGGTGTCGGCATGGCCGTGGGCGATGTCGATCGTCACGTATTCGGGTACCTGGCCATCGGCCGCCAGGCGGTCGACGATTTCATGGTCGACTTCCTTGACCCCCAGCGAGATCGACGCATAGGCGCCCCGTGTGTGCATGTCGCGCACGAACTTCACGTTGTCCAGATCGAACCGGTGCATCACGTAGAAGTAGCCGTTTTGTGCCATCCACAGACAGATCGATTCGTCCACCACGGTCTTCATGTTGGCTGGCACGACCGGGATGCGGAAACTGCGGCCGCCCAGCGTGACGCTGGCGTCGCATTCCGAACGGCTTTGCACGCGGCACTTGCGCGGCAACAGCAGGACTTTGTCGTAGTCGAAGATTTCCATACCAAGCTCCAGAAAGTCTGTTTGTCGAACAGTGAGCGCTTGGACTTCGGCCCGGCTGCTTCCACCGGAAGCGGAAACAAAAACCGGACCTCAAAATGCTTGGGCCCGGTGATTGATTTTACCCTCCCCGCGCGTCAGCGCCACATCCCGATTGCGCGATAGCCCTTATATGGCCGCGAGAATCCTCGATCCAGCCCACCACCGACAGGCGCTCGGGCCGTGCGCCTGAGGGAATGTTCATGGGCCGGGACTCGAACAACCGGCCGGCAGGCGCACCCGGGCCGGGCTGCCTGCCAGGCCAAGGCACTTGCAGCAGGTTGCGCACCAGCAGGCGCTGCACGGGCGTGCCTTCGGTGCCGGCGGGCAGCTTTTCCACCAGCGCCAGCCAGCCCGTCCACGGGCCCGGGCCCGCAGCCTTGAAGTCGATTGAGGCGCCGATGTAGCCGTTGAAGGGCAGCCCATGGGCCACGCGCAAGCCGGGCCGCGGCGCCACGGCGCGCTGGCGCGCACCCCGGGCGGCCGCGGGCACCGGCGCTGCCAAAGCCTGCAGGCGATCCAGGGCGTCACGGGTGGCCGCCGCGGCCAGCGGCGCTTCGTCGCCCCGGCTGCCCGGCACGATCCAGTCGATCGCAAGGTCGCCTCGGGCCGCGGCGGGCGTCTGGCGCTCGGACCAGCAGGCTTCGCAATCGGCGTTGATGAAGCGCTCCAGCAAGGCGGTGGGTCGCGGCTGGCCGTCGCTGGAGCACGACGACTGCGCATGGGCCCACGGCAAGGCCAGTGCCAGCGCAGCCGCGGCTGCAAATGTCCTGAGGAGGGTCGTTCGTGACATGGTGTTTCCGCCGGCTTTCTACAATGCCCTATGTTCCCAGAAGTCGAAGCCAGCTCCCCACTCTTACAAAACCTCAACCCTGAGCAGCAGGCGGCAGTGACACTGCCCGACGAGCATGCGCTCATCCTGGCCGGAGCCGGATCCGGCAAGACCCGGGTTCTGACCACCCGCATCGCCTGGCTGCTGTCCACCGGACGGGTCTCCCCCGGCGGGGTACTGGCCGTGACCTTTACCAACAAGGCGGCCAGGGAAATGCTGACGCGGCTGCAGGCGATGCTGCCGGTCAACGTGCGCGGCATGTGGATTGGCACCTTCCACGGCTTGTGCAACCGGTTCCTGCGCGCCCACTACAAGCTGGCCAACCTGCCGCAGAGTTTCCAGATCCTGGATACGCAGGACCAGCTGTCGGCCATCAAGCGCCTGATGAAGCAGCACGCAGTGGACGACGAGCGCTACCCGGCCAAGCAGACGCAGTGGTTCATCGCCGGCTGCAAGGAAGACGGCCTGCGGCCCAATATGGTGGAAGTGCGCGGCGAGGAAGACCGCAAGAAGGTCGAGATCTACCAGCTGTACGAGGAGCAGTGCCAGCGCGAAGGCGTGGTCGATTTCGGCGAGCTGATGCTGCGCAGCTACGAACTGCTGCGCGATAACGATCCGATCCGCGAACACTACCAGCGGCGCTTTCGCCACATCCTCATCGACGAGTTCCAGGACACCAACAAGCTGCAGTACGCCTGGATCAAGATGCTGGCCGGGCCGGCAAGCAGCGTGTTCGCCGTGGGCGACGACGACCAGAGCATCTATGCGTTCCGGGGGGCGCGGGTCGGCAACATGGCCGACTTCGTGCGCGAGTTCCAGGTGGGCCACCAGATCAAGCTGGAGCAGAACTACCGCAGCCACAGCAATATCCTCGATTCTGCGAATGAGCTGATCAGCCACAACCAGACGCGGCTGGGCAAGAACCTGCGCACCGACGCGGGCCCCGGCGAGCCGGTTCGAATCTACGAAGCACCGACCGACCTTGCCGAAGCGCAATGGATGGTCGAGGAAATGCGTCACCTGGTCAGGGGAAATGTTGCCCCCACGCGTGCGGCTGATGCCGCTGCGCTGCCCCCCGAGGGGGCTTTCGCGCCTGGGGGCGGCCCGTCGGCGCTCAACGCCCCTTCGGGCGGTTTCGCGCGCAAGGAAATCGCCGTGCTCTATCGCAGCAATGCGCAGAGCCGGGTGATCGAGACAGCGCTTTTCAACGCCGCCATGCCCTATCGGGTCTATGGCGGCT
>JANYAN010000499.1 GCA_025361305.1 Burkholderiales bacterium | reverse complement strand
GTCGTGCCGGCGCCGGTGACGACCCGGCTTGCCGACGGCATGGCCTGCCGGATCGCCGACCAGGAAGCGCTGGACGTCATCCTGCGCGAGGCCGCCGACGTGGTGGCAGTGACCGATGACGAGGTGGCGCAGGCCATGCGCGTGCTGTTCAGCGACACGCACAACGTGGCCGAGGGGACCGGCGCGGCCGGGTTGGCTGCCGCAACGCAGCAGCGTGACCGCTGGCAGGGCCGCTGCGTCGGGATAGTGCTGACCGGCGGGAACGTCGACAGCGATACTTTTTCACACGTCCTGTCGCGCAGTTAACCGCAGGTCGCCCACGCGACTTCACCGCGGGCCGGGCGTGGCCAGAATCGCGCTCCATGGGAACCCTCTACCTGGTGCGGCACGGACAGGCCTCGTTCGGCGCCGAAGACTACGACAACCTCAGCGACCTGGGCCACATGCAGAGCCTGCGGCTGGGTGAATACTTCGGCAACCACGACATCCATTTTGACGGCCTGATCGCCGGCACCCTGCGGCGCCACAAGCAGACCCTGGAAGACCTCCTGAAGGGCATGAACCGCGCAGGCGACCACCTTTCGTGGGAAGGACTGAACGAATACGACAGCGAGGCGGTGATCGCCACGGTTCATCCGCACAAGTTGCAAAAGCCCACCTCGCCCGAGATGTACCGGCACCATTTCCGCCTGCTGCGCGACGGGCTGGCACAATGGATGGCCGGCGTCGTGAGCCCGCGGGGCATGCCCAGTTACATCGATTTCGTAGCGGGCGTGGCCGGCGCGCTGGACCATGTCCGGGCCAACCACTACGGCCAGAAGGTGCTGATCGTCACCAGTGGCGGCCCGATTTCCACGGCCGTGGGCCATGTGCTGGGCACCAGCCCGGAGACCACGATCGACCTGAACCTGCGGATCCGCAACACCTCGATCACCGAATTCGCCTTCACGCCCAAGCGCCACATGCTGGTCTCGTACAACGCCATCCCGCACCTGGAAGAGCGGGCCTATGCGGACTGGATTACCTACGCCTGACGCTATCATTTCAATAGCTGCCGCCGTTGGTAGACTGGAGCCATGCAGCCCCGTCCCACGTCCAACCCGGATGCCCCCTGGCGCGTGATCTGCCTGTGCGCGGACTGGTGCGGCGTCTGCCGGGACTACAGCGCCACCTTCGACAGCGCAGCCGTGGCGAACCCGGGTGTCGCCTTCGACTGGGTCGACGTCGAAGACGAATCAGACGCCATGGGCGATTTGGATATCAAGACCTTCCCCACGCTGCTGGTGGCCTGCGGGGCAGGCGTGCGATTTTTCGGGCCGGTGCTGCCGGGCTCGGAGCAGCTGGAACGCCTCCTGGCCAGCCTGTTCAAGGAATCGGCCGGGGCACGTGCGCAGACACCTGACGCGACGCCGCTGCTGCAACGCCTGCTCGCGACGGTGCTCACTAATTCATAGCAAGAAAGCTACCACTCGCCCGATTCGCGCACCCGCTGATCCAGTTCCTTGGCGGTTTCGGCCGGCGCCACGGGTTGGGGCTCAGCCTTTGCGCGGGTCGCCACATGAGGGCGGCCAGACGCAACGCGGCGCATCGAGTGCGACGGGGCCGCGATGCGCAGCAGGTCGGGCAGTTGAATGGCGGCTGAAAATCGCATGACGGCTCCTTTCTTGCCGTCCAGTGTAGGCAGCGCCATGTGACGCCGGTGTGACGGCGCGCACAAAATCCCGTACTGGTGGCGTCGCTATGGCGTCGACGCAACACCGTGCTTGCCCACCCGTCGCTACCCCTCGCCGCCCTTGCCCAACCGCCGCAGCGGATCGAGCAGCGCCGGTTGCGTCACCGAATCGGGGCCCGCATGAGGCGGCCGTGGCGGCCGGTGCCGTTCGTGCGGCACCTCAAGGAAGCGCACCGGCCGGCGCGTGCGCGGTGACATCGCGGCCAGCACGCGGGTCAGATCGCGCAGGATGAGCTCGGTCGTCAGGATCTTTTCGCTCAGCAGCAGGCAGGCCGCATGAAAACGCAACGGCACTTCGACCTTGGCCCCGCGCGCCGGCACCAGCCCCGAGGCGACCAGCCGAACCATCCTCTCCTGAACCTCGTCACGCGAGGAGACGCCCTCGAAGATCAGCGCGAACCGGCCCGTGGCGATGCGCCCGGCCGGGTCGGAATCGCGCACCACGCGATGCAGCTTGATAGCGGCCCGCAGCACACATTGCTCGGCCATGGCATCGCCATGAAACTCGCGGATGTGCTCCAGGTTGACGATCTCGACCACCACCACGGCCGCCGCCTGGCGCCGCATGATCGCGCCGGATACGGCAACCTTGAGCTGCCTTTCCATCGCCGTGGCCGAAAGAAGGCCGGTCAGGGCATCCTGCTCGGTGACCTTGTTGACGCGGGTCTTGACGGCGTGGCGATCGCGCGAGCGCGCGTTCAGGGCCAGCAGCAGCAACGGCACCGCAGCCGCGGAAGCCGCCGCGCTGGCGTCCAGCGTCAGCCACGAGGCGGCAACCCACCCATGCAGCCGCAACACCGCTACGATAGCCGTGGTGGCCAGCGGGATATATGCCAGGATGACCCAGCCGCCCACCACATCGTGCCGGCGCCAGGCCAGGGCAGCCATGACGAAGCTGATCACCGGGCTGGCAATCAGGCTAAAAGCGACGATGTTGGTCTGTGTGCGGCTGTCCACCGCCAGGAACACAAAGCCCAGGGCCAGAATCACCACCCCCAGGGCCATCGCCGCATGGCCGACCCGTGGATTGCGCGCCGCTGTGCCGCACAAATGGCGAAGGAACAGGACATTGACTCCGGCCAGCAGCACTGGCAGCACGCCCTGGGCTGCATCGGCCCACCGGGGCGATTCGTTCCAGAGCAGGTGCGCCGAAATGCCGGTCACCGTGGCCATCGTCAGGGTCATGGTTGCCGCATAGGCCGCATACCAGGCGTAGGCCGCATCCCGGTGGATTCCCCCCTGTATCAGGCACCACACTGTCAACAGGACCAGCGTGCCAAGGATGGCCCCAAGGACGAGGTATTCCACTTGCCGGGTTTGTTCCTGCGCCGCCGCCGGCCCAAGCCGCAGGGGAAAGCCGATCGGGTCGCTGTGGCGCAACTGCAGATAGACGGTGCGCGGCGTGCCCGCGGGCAGCGCCAGATCGAAGCTGGGATAACGGCCGGGCCGCTGCCACGCCGAGACCGGGAGGTTGTCGCCAGCGCTTTGCGACTGCCATTTGCCGTCCGCATCCTGCTGGTAGAGCACCACGTAGTCGATCAGGGGGACGGGGATGTCGAGCGCCCAATTGGGGGATTCGGCCCTCGTGGCTTGCAGCTTCAACCTGAGCCAGAGCGTGCTCTCGGGGCCGACAGCGTAGATCGCGTTTTCGGTGGTCGGATCGAATTGCCCGACCCGCCGAGAGCTGACTTGCCCGATCGTGGCTTGCCGGCCGTCTTCGATCCATGATTCCTGCGCCAGGATGGTCACTTCCGCGGCATGGCTGGCCGCCACAAAGCCCACGCCTAGCAGCACAGCAGCAAGGGCGCGGCTGACCCAAAGGGCCCAGGTGGCGCTGCGATAACGATTACCGGCCGGCATTCGACAGCGTCGTCAGTTCGAGGTCTGACAGCTCCTGCAGCAGGCGTGCCAATTGAGTGGCGCCCGCATCGATCACGGCCCGCCCCTTTTCAGCCGTGGCGGCGGCTGCGTTGCCAGCCGCACCGGCCGGGTTGTAGTCCTGCATGTGCCAGCCCAGCTTGGCGCTGGTGCCATTGCCCAGGATGGCGTACTGGCCGGCGCGGTCCTGCGAAGTGGACTTGAAATCACGCGCCTGGCCCATATCGACCGACTGCGGCCGCAGCGCCAGCATCATGGATGTCTCCATCTCGCCCGCATGCACGCCGAAGCGATGCTCCTGGGCGCTGAACTGGCCGTTCACGGCTTGCCCCAGCGGCAGGTTCCACCAGCTGCAGCTGTAGACGATGAGATTGCAGCGCCCCCGCAGCTCGCGCGCCACGATATCCATCAGGCTGACCTGGCCGCCGTGCGAATTCAGCAGCAACAGCTTCTTCACGCCGGCACGGGCCACGCATTCGCCAATTTCGATCCAGGTGGCGGCCAGAGTGGCCGAAGACAGCGTCAATGTGCCGGCAAACTGCGCGTGCTCGGGGCTGTAGCCCACCTGCTGTGTCGGCAAGAAGAGGATCGGCAACTGCCCCGGCAGCTGGGGCAGTGCCGCGGCGATCAGCCCGTCCACCAGGGTCTGGTCGACCGAAAGCGGCAGGTGCGGCCCGTGCTGCTCGGTTGCGGCCACCGGAAGCACTGCCACGGTGGTGGCCGGATCGAGCTGCGCGAAGTCCAGTGTGGTCAGGTCGGCCCAGAAACGGGATGGGATTGCCATGGACAGATATTAGCTGTCATTGCTGTCATCCCGGGCTCGACCCGGGATCCATGGATTGCGGGTCAAGCCCGCAATGACAACCCACCTGTCATGCCGGACTTGATCCGGCATCCAGTGCGTGCCGAGCCACGCGCACGATGTGGGCAGCGTCCACCCTGAAAAATTCGCGCAGGGCTGCGCGCGTGTCGCTGCGCCCGAAACCGTCGGTGCCCAGCGTCAGGTAGCGGCGCCCTTCGGGGATAAAGGCCCGGACGCTTTCGGGCACGGCGCGCACATAGTCGGTCGCCGCGATGACCGGGCCCGCGCTTGCCGTCAACTGGCGGGCGATGAAGGGCGTGCCTGGGGCTTCGCCATCCAGCGCCCGTTGCTGGCAGGCAAGGCCATCGCGGGCCAGTTCGCTCCAGCTGGTGACGCTATAGACATCGCAATCGATACCCTGGGCCGCCAGCAGCTGTGCGGCCTTGACCACCTCGGTCAGGATGGCGCCGGAGCCCATCAAGGTCACGTGGCCTGCAGCGTCGCGTTTGGATCCAGTCGAGGCTGAGTAGCTATTGAATTTATAGCAGCCTTGGACTACGCCAGCGTGCGCCCCCGCCGGCAAGTCCGGTTGCGCGTAGTTCTCGTTCATCAGCGTGACGTAATAGAACACGTCCTGCTGCGAAACGAGCATCTCCCGCATGCCGTGGTCGATGATCACCGCCATTTCGCCGGCGAAGGCTGGGTCGTAGGCCTTGCAGTTGGGAATGGTGGCCGCGACCAGGTGGCTGGATCCATCTTGGTGCTGCAGCCCTTCCCCGCCCAGTGTCGTGCGGCCCGAAGTGGCGCCCAGCAGGAAACCGCGCGAGCGCTGGTCGGCTGCAGCCCAGATCGCATCGCCCACCCGCTGGAAGCCGAACATCGAGTAATAGATATAGAACGGCAGCATCGGGAAGCCGTGCACGCTGTAGCTGGTGGCCGCTGCCGTCCAGCTGGCGATGGCGCCGGCCTCGCTGATGCCTTCTTCGAGGATCTGGCCGTCCAGCGCCTCGCGGTACGACAGCACCGAGCCGATGTCTTCTGGCTCGTAGCGCTGGCCCACACTGGAATAGATGCCCACCTGCTTGAACAGGTTGGCCATGCCGAAGGTACGCGCCTCGTCGGCCACGATGGGCACGATACGGGGGCCCAGCTCTTTGTCCTTGAGCAGGTTGCCCAGCAGCCGCACGAATGCCATCGTCGTGGACATCTCTTTGCCCGCAGCCGCCGTGGCGAAAGTGGCGTACGAAACGAGTGCCGGCACGGCCAGCGCCTGCGAAGTGGCCAGCCGCCTGGGCAGGTAGCCCCCCAACTTCGCGCGCTGAGCGTGCAAGTAGCGCATCTCGGCACTGTCTTCGGCCGGCTTGAAAAACTCCAGCTGCGTTGCCTGTGCATCCGACAGCGGCAGATTGAAGCGATTGCGGAATTCGAGCAGGGCCGCGTCATCCAGCTTCTTCTGGCTGTGCGTGGTCATCTTGCCCTGGCCGGCCGCGCCCATGCCGTAGCCCTTTTTGGTGTGGGCCAGGATCACCGTGGGGCCGCCGCTGAATTGGGCCGCCGCCGAATAGGCCGCGTGGATCTTCACCAGATCGTGCCCGCCGCGCTTCAGGCGGTCGATTTGCTCGTCGGTCATGCCCTGGGCCAGGCGCTTGAGCTCCTCGTTCTGGCCGAAGAAGTTGTCGCGGTTGAAGCGCCCGTCCTTGGCGGCGAAGGTCTGCATCTGGCCATCGACGGTGTTGGCGAAGGCGCGGGCCAATGCGCCCGTGGTGTCGCGCGCGAACAGGCCGTCCCAGTCGCTGCCCCACACCAGCTTGATCACGTTCCAGCCGGCGCCGCGGAACAGCTTTTCCAGCTCGTCGATGATGCGGCCGTTGCCACGCACCGGGCCGTCCAGGCGCTGCAGGTTGCAGTTGACGACCCAGACCAGATTGTCCAGCTTTTCGCGGCTGGCGAGAGTCAGCGCGCTCATGCTTTCGGGCTCGTCCATCTCACCATCGCCAAACACGCCCCACACTTTTCTGCCCGCGCAGTCCTGCAACTGGCGGTGCGACAGGTAGCGCATGAAACGTGCGTGGTAGATGCTGCTGATAGGCCCGATGCCCATGGAACCGGTGGG
>JANYAN010000482.1 GCA_025361305.1 Burkholderiales bacterium | reverse complement strand
CCGAACGCCGCGTCGCCGCTGCCAATGCCCAGATCGGTGCCGCCCGGGCTGCCTTTTTCCCGGCCGTCACCCTTTCGGCCAGCGGCGGTTACCGCGGATCGGCAGTGGCAATGTCGGGACGGCGCTCCAGCAGCTGTGCAGGCACCTGCAGTGGCACGGCCGGGGCTACCGGAAGCTGGGCGCGAGCTTCCACGCCGAATTGCGAGGGTTGCTTGCCGAGCAGCACCGCAATCGCATGTTCCAGCTGCGAGCGACCGATCCTCACGTCGACCAGCTGCGCCTGCGCCGACTTCAGCTGGGTCTGGGCCAGCGCGACGTCGGACGCCGCCACAACCCCCACCCGGTACCGGTTCTGCGTCACGTCGAGCGACCGGGTGTAGACCTGCACCGTGCTTTCGAGCAGGTCGGCCTGCGCATCGGCGGCGCGCAGCGAAAAGTAGATCTGGGCCAGCGTGGCTTGAAGCGAGAGCCGCACGCCCGCGAGGTCGGCCTGACTGGCCTCCAGCCGGGCCTGGGCACTATCGACCTGCGAAGAAAGCCGGCCCCATAGATCCGCCTCCCAGGCGGCACTGGCTGAGACTGAAGCCGAGCTGTCCGGACCAAAGGTCGCCGGCGAACTGGCGCGCGAGCCCGCTGCGGCAACGCCCAAGGTGGGGAAAAGCGAGGCTCGGCTGGCGGCCAGGGCGGCCTGGGCGGCCCGGTATTGCGCCACCGCGCCCTTCAGGTTTTCGTTGCCGACGAGCAATTGCACCTGCAACGCGTTGAGCGTGGCGTCGTTGAAGAGCTGCCACCATGCGTCAGGGACGGTCGCCTGGCTGGCCGCGGCCTCGAACAGGGTGGCCTCCTTGAAGGACGGCGGGACATCCACTGCCGGCCGCTGGTAGGGCGGCGTGCTGGAGCACCCGGCCAGCACAGCGGCCCCCAGCAACAGCACAGTGCGCCGCATTTGGCGGCTCGGGTCAAAGGGCACGGCTGACCTCCAGAGGGCTCTTGGCCGGGCGCCGGCGCCAGCCAACGGCGCGCGCCCTGAGCCGGTCAATCGCGACGTACACCACGGGCGTTGTGTACAGCGTGAGCAGCTGGCTGAGCACCAGCCCGCCGACCACCGCGATGCCAAGGGGCTGGCGCAACTCAGCGCCGTCGCCGGTTCCCACGGCGAGCGGCACGGCGCCGAAGATTGCGGCCACGGTAGTCATCAGGATCGGTCGCACCCGCAGCTTGGCCGCCTTGTAGATGGCCTGGGCAGCGCTCAGGTGGCCGCGGCGTTGCCGCTCGATGGCGAAGTCGATCATCATGATGGCGTTCTTCTTGACGATGCCGATCAGCAGGATGACGCCGATCAACGCGATGATGGAGAACTCGGTGTTGAACATCATCAGCGCCAGCAGCGCGCCGACGCCGGCCGATGGCAGCGTCGACAGGATGGTGATCGGGTGGATCAGGCTTTCGTACAGTATCCCCAGGACGAGGTAGATCGTCACGAGCGCCGCCAGGATCAGCAGCGGCTGGCTGTCCAGCGACTGCGCGAACGCCTGGGCGGTGCCCTGGAATGTGCCGCGAATCGATACCGGCACACCCAGTTCGGCCATCGCATTGCGAACCGCGTCGCTGGCCTCGGACAGAGAAACGCCCAGCGGCAGGTTGAAGCTGATGGTCGAGGCGGGCGTGCCGGACTGGTGGTTCACTGCCAGCGGCGTACTGGTGGCTTCCTGGCGCGCAAAGGCCGATAGCGGAACGCGGTTGCCCACGTTCGAGATGAATGACAGGTTGCGCAGCGATTCGGGGCTCTGCAGGTAGTCGGGCGCTATTTCCAGCACCACACGGTACTGGTTCAGTGGGTTGTAGATCACGCCGACCTGCCGCTGGCCAAAAGCGTCGTTGAGAGTGGCGTCGATGCTGCGTACCGACAGACCCAGGCGCGTGGCGGCATCGCGGTCGAGCACCAGCGACGTCTGCTGCCCACGGTCCTGCACGTCGCTGTTCACATCGGCCAGTTCAGGCAACCGGGTCAGCGCCTGGCGGATACGCAGTTCCCAGTTGCGTAGGTCATCCAGGTCGTCGGCCTGCAGCGTGAACTGGTACTGCGCGTTGGCCTGCCGGCCCCCGATGCGGATGTCCTGCACCGGCACCAGAAACAGGTTGGCGCCTGGCTCTTTGGCCAGGCGCGTGCGCAGTCGCGCCACCACCTGATCGGCGTTGACGTCGCGTTGCGATACCGGCTTGAGAGCCATGAACATCTGCGCCTGGTTGCGCTGGAACCCCCCGGTAAAGCCGGTGACGTTCTCGACGGCGGGATCGGCCCGCACGACGGCCAGGAAGCGGTCCAGCCGTTGCTGCATGGCCTGGAACGAAGTGGCCTGGTCGGCCTGGATAAAACCGATGATGCGGCCCGTGTCCTGCTGGGGGAAGAATCCCTTTGCAATCGCGCCATACAGGTACACGTTCAGCCCCACCACCGCCGCGAACACCAGCAGCACCAGCGGCTGGTGCCGCAGCGCCCAACCCAGAGATCGCCGGTAGCCGCGCATCAGCCCCACCTGCGCCCGGGCTGCCGCGCGAGCCAGCCGCGAGGCTCGCGTGCCGCGCACGGAAGGCCGCAGCAGTGCAGCACACATCATCGGTGTCGTGGTCAGCGACACCACCATTGACACCAGGATGGCCGACGAAAGCACCGCGGCGAATTCGCGGAACAACCTGCCGACAATGCCGCCCATCAACAGGATCGGGATGAAGACGGCGATCAGCGACAGGCTGATCGACACCACGGTGAAGCCGATCTCACGGGCACCTTCGAGCGCCGCCTGCATCGCACTTTTGCCGCGCTCCATGTGGCGCGAAATATTCTCGAGCACCACAATGGCATCGTCCACCACGAACCCTGTGGCCACTGTCAGAGCCATCAGTGAC
>JANYAN010000481.1 GCA_025361305.1 Burkholderiales bacterium | reverse complement strand
TCGCCGCGCCGCAGCCGGTTCTGGTGATCACGCATTGCAGCGAGCACGGCACACCATTCGATCTCACCCGGGCGGCCTATCACCTTGGCAACCGGCATGTGCCGCTCGAGCTGCGGGCCGATCACCTGAAGATCGAACCCGACCATGTGCTGGCCGACATGCTGCAGGCGATACTCCTGATCGTGAAGCAAGCCAATGCCGCGTTCGAGCCCGAGGGCGGTGCCTACAGCTCACACGGCCAGGGGCACGGGCACGGGCACGATCATCATGACCACGACGGCCACGACCACCACTGACGCCTGGCTGCTGCAGCTGATCTGGCTGGCCTCTCCGGCCTTGCCGATAGGCGGCTTCTCGTATTCAGAGGGGCTGGAAGCGGCGGTAGAGGACGGCCAGGTGGACGACGAAGCCAGCGCCTCCGGGTGGCTGGCAGAACAGTTGCATCTGACTGTGGCACGCAGCGACGCCGCGGTGGTCGCGCAAGCCATCGAGGCCTGGCGAGCGGACGACATGGGCCGGATCGCACAGCTCGACGCCTGGGTGCTGCAGACGCGTGAGACCGCAGAGATGCGGCAACAAACCGAACAGATGGGCCGCTCGATGGTGGAGTGGCTGAAGTCGGTGCAGCCGGCTCTCGCCGCCCGCGCCACCATGCACCTGACCTACCCGCTGGCGTTTGCCCTGACTGCCTCGGCCACCACCGCACCGGTGCGTGATTGCCTGCTGGCTTTTGCTTTCGGCTGGGCCGAGAACATGGTGCAAGCCGCGATCAAGTCGGTACCGCTGGGCCAGAGCTCGGGCCAGCGAATCCTGCTGCGGCTGGCCGGAGAAATCCCCGCGGCCGTGGACCGGGCCCTGCGCCTGACGGATGATGAACGCCAGGCCTTTTCGCCGATGCTGGCCATCCTGTCGGCACGGCACGAAACCCAATACTCGAGACTGTTCCGTTCATGACCCTGCACCATATCGCGAAACGTACAAAGAGGTTGCCACCGCTGCGCATTGGCATTGGCGGGCCGGTCGGCTCCGGCAAGACCACGTTGCTGGAAATGCTCTGCAAGTCGATGCGCGACCGCTACGACCTTGTAGCGATCACCAACGACATCTACACCAAGGAAGACCAGCGCCTGCTGACGGTGAGCGGCGCCCTGGCGGCCGAACGCATCATGGGCGTGGAGACCGGCGGCTGCCCGCATACCGCCATCCGCGAAGACGCCTCGATCAACCTCGAGGCCATCGACCGCATGCTGGTTGATTTTCCCGATGCGGACATCGTTTTCGTCGAATCCGGCGGTGACAACCTGGCCGCTACCTTCAGCCCGGAACTAAGCGACCTGACAATCTACGTGATCGACGTGGCCGCCGGCG
The DNA here is from genome assembly GCA_025361305.1 of Burkholderiales bacterium. Classification (GTDB taxonomy): domain Bacteria; phylum Pseudomonadota; class Gammaproteobacteria; order Burkholderiales; family Burkholderiaceae_C; genus Ramlibacter. The sequence goes on along the minus strand of JANYAN010000481.1, from coordinate 2,315 downwards.
AAAAGATTCCGCGCAAGGGGGGCCCCGGCATCACCAAGAGCGACCTCTTCGTGATCAACAAGACCGATCTGGCTCCGTACGTCGGCGCCGACCTGGGTGTGATGGAAGCCGACACGAAACGCATGCGCCGCGACAAGCCCTATGTCATGACCAACCTCAAGACGCTGACGGGTCTGGCGGAGGTGGTCGCCTTTATCGAGCGCAAGGGAATGTTGCTACAGTCTTGAGATGCTTCGCCTGCTCGCCGTGCTCTGCGCCACCGCACTCTCGGCGTGCGGCGGCGGGGGCGGTGGCTCTGGGACGCCCATAGAGCCGCCACCCACAATCACCGGCCCGGCATGGTGGGGCTTCGGACGGGATGCACAACACTCGGCCTTAGGCTCGATTGCAACCCAGGATCTGAACCGCATCGCCTGGTCCACGCCCGTCGACCTGGCACCTCAATACACCTCGGGCGGTGAGCTGCTGATCCACTATGGTTCACCGGTCATCAGCACGCACAACACCGTCATCGTGCCGGTGAAGACTGGCACCACCGGTGGCTTCCGGTTCGACGCACGATCCGGCGACAGCGGCGCGCTGATCTGGTCTGCCAACGCCGACTATGTGCTGCCGGAGCACGCCTGGGTGCCCAGCTACAACCTGACGCTGATAGCCGCTGGGCGACTCTATGCCCCGGGCTCCGGCGGCAAGCTGCTGCTGCGCGACGATGTCGATTCGGCAAGCGGCGCGGTCCAGACGGCGGTGTTCTACGGGGCGGCCAACTACGCCGCTGCGCCAGCGGCGTTCGACGCGACCATCTTCATCAATACGCCGATCACGGCCGATACGCAGGGCAATGTATTCTTCGGCTTCATCGCCACCGGCACCAACCCGGCGGGCCTGGTCAGCGGCCTGGCGCGAGTGGGCGCCGATGGTACCGGCAGCTGGGTCTCGGCGGCAGCGGCGGCTGGGGATTCGTCGATTGCCAAGGTGGCCGCCAACAGCGCGCCAGCGCTCTCAGCCGACCAGCACACGGTTTACGTGGCAGTGAACATGGCGGCTGGTGGAGCTGTCGTGCAAGGCGGCTACCTGCTTGCGCTGGACAGCAGCACACTGACTTTGAAGGGCCGGGCGACGCTGATCGACCCGGCTGCGGGAACGCGCGCGTGGGTCAGTGACGACAGCACGGCTTCACCCACTGTCGGGCCCGACGGAACGGTGTTCTTCGGTGTGCTCGAAACCAACCTGGGCAGCCACAACGCCCGCGGCTGGCTGCTGCAGTTCGACGCGCTGCTGACCACCGTCCGCGTGCCCGGTGGCTTTGGCTGGGACAACACGCCATCGATCATTCCGGCATCGATGGTGCCGGGCTACAGTGGCCCGTCGAGTTACCTGTTGGCTGTCAAATACAACAATTACCTGGGCGTGGGCAGCGGCGACGGCCTGAACCGTGTCGCGGTGCTTGACCCGAACGCAAGCCAGACCGACCCGATCTCGGGCCGCACCATCATGCGCGAGGTGCAGACGATATTGGGCCCCACCTTCGAATCGGGCAGTTCCGGGCCGGTGAAGGAATGGTGCATCAACACCATGGCCGTCGACCCATTCACGCAGTCCGTCCTGGTCAACAACGAGGATGGCGTGCTGTACCGCTGGGACCTGGCCACCAACAGTTTCACACAACACATTCGCCTGACCAGCGGCCTGGGCGAGGCCTACACACCCACGGCCATCGGCGCAGACGGAGCCGTCTACGCCATCAGCAACGCAACGCTGTTCTCTGTAGCGAAGTAAAATCGGCCCCTGCGGAGAGTTGGCAGAGCGGTTGAATGCACCGGTCTTGAAAACCGGCGATGTCGCAAGACATCCGTGAGTTCGAATCTCACACTCTCCGCCAGGCATTGACAAGATCAGGGAATCAAGCCCTGGTCTTCACCTTCGGGCAACACGCGCGGATGCAGCAGGCCTGCAGGCCCGGCCGCCAGCCTGCCGAAGAAACTTCACCCAGGCTGTAAGAACTCGCGCCCAGCCGAGACTCAACCAGCATGCACACGGCAATTGGGCCGCGGGCATTCACAACCCAACCTCCTAGGAGCATTAAATGTTCAAAATCACATCTGCACTTCTCTGCGCCTGCGTCTTGCTGGCCGGCGGCTCAGCGCTGGCGCAGGACGCCATGAAGAAGGACTCCGTGGCCAAGGACGCCATGTCCCAGGAGGCCATGGGCAAGGACGCCATGGCCAAGGACGCCAATAAGAAGACCACCATGAAGAAAAAGGACGGCATGAAGAAGGACGCGATGGCCAAGGACGGCATGGCCAAGGACGGCATGG
>JANYAN010000043.1 GCA_025361305.1 Burkholderiales bacterium | reverse complement strand
CCCTGCAGTGTGGCCAGTTGCTCCGCCAGCCAGGCAAGGCGCTCGGCCTGGCTGGGCAAGCGGATCGTTTGCAGGGAAAGCGAAGTCCGATTCAAGTCGCCGCGCGAGACGTCCAGCTTGGGGCCGAGCACGGCAGCAAGGTCCTCCATCACGCGGTTGTTCGCTGTTGCCGTGGTGGCGAGCAGTCGCAGGTTGGGCGGCAGCGTTTTGACGATCCGCTCCAACAGGCGATAGTGAGGGCGGAAGTCGTGGCCCCAGTCGGAGATGCAATGTGCCTCGTCGATGACCAGCATCGAAATCTGTGCGGCGATGCCAGCCAGAACCTGCGTGCGGAAGCGCTCGTTCGCCAGGCGCTCGGGCGAGATCAAGAGAATGTCGATTTCCCCACGAGCCAGCTTGGCCTCGACTTGGGTCCAGTCGTCGACGTTGTCGGAGTTGATCGTGGCCGCGCGCACGCCCATGCGCTCTGCTGCGGCGATCTGATTCCGCATCAGCGCCAGCAGCGGCGAGATCAGTAGCGCCGGACCGTTGCCGTCGTCGCGCAGAAGCTTCGTCGCGATGAAGTAGACGAAGCTCTTTCCCCATCCGGTCTTCTGAACGACCAGCAGGCGGCCACGGCCATCGACGACGTGGCGAATCGCATCTTCTTGGTCTTCACGGAAGTTGGCGTCGGCGCGTCCCGAGCCGATCCGGAGCAAGTCCAGCGCGCGTTGTGGGTTGTAGGTCATGTCATGGCTCTCCCTTGTTCTTGTCGGGAGAGCGGTAGCCCGGCGCCAACACCGCGTTCTTGACGCCATAGAGCGCCAGAGGATCCTTCAGCCACAGCCTGAATTCATGGCCGTGCAGGCTATGGTCAGGCGAGCAGTCCACGCTCCACTTGCGCAGGATGTACCCGGCTGTCGCCGCACGCAGTTTCATGCGCAGCGACCCGTCCTGCATGCTGTAGTCCATCACCGTGATCTCGGGGCGAGGCTGGTCCGGATGCGGGACAAGCTCAAGCTCCACGATGCGCGTCCACTGGATGTCCTGGTCGCTGGCCTCGTGCGCTTGCGGCTTCTCTCCCTTCAGTACCCGGGGACTCCTGATCCGCGTGATCACGAAGTCGCGGAACTCCTGCGACTTTCGGTCGAAGGCCCGGACGTGCCACCGCAGACCGTTGTCGATCAGCGCAAACGGCACGATCTCGCGTTCGGCGTGGCCGTTGGAGATGGAGTGGTACTCGATCGCGAGCGGGCATTCCTGGTGGATCGCCCGGGTCACGCTGGCCAGCACGTCCAGGTCCGGGTGCGTCAGCCGCGACGGGCTTTCGCAGGCCACCCATGTCTTGAGGCGCATCGGTTCGCCGTCCCCGAAGCCTTGGGTCAACCAGGACAGCACCCGCTCAGGGGGGAAGTCGAAGACCGCCCGGAAGTCCGGTCCCAAGATGTAGGTCTTGGCCTTGGAGTCGTAGTCAATGTTGCCCGGAGCCAGGTCCTTGTAGAGCGCCAGATCCCGGCTAGCCGCCGCCGATTGGATGCCAAAGCGTGAAACCAGGTCCTGACGTCGTATCTCCCCGATGAAGCGCACGCGCAACTCCACGAACGCGAGGCGGTCGCGCTGTGGCTGGGTGAGTTCTGCTAGCTGTTCGTTCGACATCCTGGGATGCTCATTCGGGTTAACGAAGGCTGGTGCGGGCTATTGCGGTAAGTATATAAGACGCTCTAGAATGTGTCCAATGCATCGTTTTAGTGTTCGTATCCGCCGCATTGTGATTACCGTTGTGGATGACTCCATGCGGCTTTGGTTCTCAATCGCCGCGTGACCGAACCCCCAAGGAGGCCTCGTGAGCATGCCAATCGTCCCGCAGATGCCCTTCGTGTGGCCGGAGCCGCGCGTCAGCTCTGGAATCAGTCGATACGGGACGGCATTGCCCTTCGAGGTGGCCGCGCGGGCGGCACTCAGCGTGTTCGGCGTGGTGTCTGCGATCGACGCGCGGGCAGTGAACTGGATGGAGGGATACCTCGCTGACAACGCCGCGACCAAGCTCCGGCTGGTCGTCAGCATCCACCCGACCTGCCGGACCTCGGAGTCCGACCTGCAAGACCTGCTTCGGCTAGTGGAGCGCCACGGCGATCGCGCGGCTTTCAAGGTCTTCCCAGAGACGTCGCTGCTCGACAGGTCGTCCAACCTCTTGTGCCTATGTTGCCCGGACGGCGATGCAGCAGTGTCAGTCGGACC
>JANYAN010000437.1 GCA_025361305.1 Burkholderiales bacterium | reverse complement strand
GCTGCGCGTAGGCGACCTGGTGGCGCTGGGCATCTCCCATCCCTGCACCACCTTCGACAAATGGCGCTGGATGCCAATGGTGGACGGCCAATACAACGTCTGTGACGCGATCGTCACCTGTTTCTAGATTTCCAGGCATTCCATGATTCCGCGCGTGCTCCAGAAAATCAGCGAGATCATCGTCCGCGCGCCCACGGCGCGGCGCGCCGTGCTGGCCCTGATCCTGGAAGACCCGCAACGCGTGCTCGACGAAACCTTCGACATGCTGGCGCAGCGCGCCAGCAGCTCGGTCCCCACGGTGATGCGCACTTGCCGCGATCTGGGCTACCCGGGCCTGCGCGAATTCAAGCTTGCGTTGGCGCAGGAACTGGCCGTTGGCGGCTCGCCCCTGAACCGGCGTGTGCGCCTGGATGACGACGCACAGCAGGTGATTTCCAAGGTGACACGCGGCGCGGCCACTGCGGTGGCCAGCGTGCAGACGCAACTCGACGTGGTTGCAGTACAGGCCGCAGCCGATGCCATTGCCCGGGCCACCCGAGTGGACTGCTACGGTGTGGGCGTCACGTCCAATTTCATGGCGTCTGACTTGCAGGCGCGTCTGTTCCGCCTCGGGCTCACCTCCAACAGCTACCTGGACATTCACTTGCAGCTTGTTTCGGCCGCCACGATCGGCCCCCAGGGCGTCGTGATGGCGATCTCTCACGTGGGCGGCATGCCCTCGCTACTGGAATCGGTGGACGTGGCGCGCTCGCAGGGTGCCACCATCATCGCCCTAACCCAGCCGGGAACTGAACTGGCGGCGCGCGCCAACATTCTGCTGGGTATCGAGGTCGCACCCGATCCGGTGATGCCGGTCGGCCCCGAGGCCTATCTGGCGCACCTCACCGTGATTGAAATCCTCACCGTGCTGGTTGCGCAGCGATTGGGCGAGCAAGCGGTCAACCGCCTGAGCAACATCCACCACACGCTGGAGACACGGGGCGTGGACATGCAGCATCACCCCAGGCTGGATTGGGACGAGGCGGAAAACGGCACTACAGGAATGCAGCCATGAAGCGCGCCACGCTTCTGGAGAACGGGCTGGTTGTGGATGGCACCGGCGCGCCAGCCTTGGCGGGCGATGTGCTGCTTCTGGGTGAACGCATCGCGGCCGTCGGGCCCGGATTGCGGGGGCGCTTGCCGGACGGACTATCCCTGGCCGATGTGGATGTGCACGACTGCAATGGCCTTGCCATCACGCCCGGCTTCATCGATGTTCACACCCACGACGATGCCATCGTGCTCAACGCACCCGGCATGTTTCCCAAGCTTTCGCAGGGCGTCACGACGGTAGTGACTGGCAATTGCGGCCTTTCCGTCGCGCCCTATGTGGTTCAAGAGCCGCTGCCACCTCTGACCTTGCTTGGCAACTCGTTCAATTACCCTTCCGTCGCGGCCTACTCGGACGCGGTGCGCGACGCCCAACCCGCCGTCAACGTTGCGCCGCTGATCGGCCACACGACCTTGCGCTTTGCCTGCATGGACGATCTCACCCGTGCCGCCTCGGCCGACGAGCTTGGCGCCATGTGCATGCTGCTTGAACAGTGCATGGTCGACGGCGCGCTGGGCCTGTCCTCGGGCCTGTTCTATGCCGAGGCAATGGCGGCCCCCGCCGCCGAAGTAACGCAGCTGGCCAGGGTGGTGGCCCGTCATGGCGGTGTGTACGCCACGCACATGCGCTCGGAGATGGCTGCGATTCTCCAAGCCATGCACGAGGCCAGCGACACGGCCTTCGCAGCCGGCGTTCCACTCATCATTTCGCACCACAAATGCGCGGGGCCCACCAACTGGGGCCGCACGCGCGAGACCCTGCCCCTGATCGAATCGCTGGCACTACGCCAGGACATTGCGATGGACGTGTACCCGTATGTTGCAGGCTCCACGGTCCTGCGCGAAGACCTCGTCGACGAAGTCATCGATGTGATGGTGAGCTGGTCGGCGCCGCATCCGGAAATGACGGGCCGCATGCTGGCCTCCATCGCCGCCGAATGGGGCACCACGCAGCGCGAGGCGTGCCTGCGGCTCAAGCCAGGCGGCGCGTGCTATTTCCAGATGCGAGAGGACGACGTGCAGCGCGTGATCAGCCACCCGCTGAGCATGATCGGCTCGGACGGCCTGCCGCACGACAAGCACCCGCATCCGCGCCTGTGGGGCGCTTTTCCGCGGGTGCTGGCCCGCTATTGGCGCGAGCAGGGGCTGTTCTCGATGGAGCAGGCCGTGTACAAGATGACAGGCCTGTCGGCACGCAATTTCCGCCTCCGCGAGCGCGGCCAACTCCAGCCCGGCTGGTTGGCAGATATCACCGTGTTCGACCCCGTGCGCATCCGCGACGCAGCGACCTACGAGCAACCCCTGGCGCAGTCCGAAGGCGTGGCGATGGTGTTCGTCAACGGCACCTTGAGTTTCGACAAGGGCCGGGCCACGCCACACCGCGCCGGGCGCCTGCTCCGCCGGGAATTGGGGTCAGACTCCAATTCTGCTAGCGGTAGAACGCCTCGACCTTCCCCTTCAACGTGATGAGCAGCGGCTTGCCCTTGCGGTCCAGCGTCTTGCCCGCCGGCACCTTCACCCAGCCTTCGCTGATGCAGTATTCCTGCACGTCGAATCGCTCCTTGTCGTTCAACCGGATGCGGATGTCCTGCTCGCACGCGGCTGCGTTGTGAAAGCGGCTGCTGGGATCGACTGACAGACGGTCCGGCAGCGCGGGCAGACTGGGGGCGGGAGCGGGGGTGGCTTCGTTCATGGCTGCATTTTGCCTTTACCCTTGGCCCGCGCCCTGGCCTCTTTCCTGGCCAGCCTCTGTGCATCCAGCAACTCCCCCACCGAGAGCCACTGGGCGAACTCCTGCGGCGTCTCCAGCGTGATCCGCCCCAACGTGGCCGAGCGAAACTCGCCAATGACGATCTCGGCGGCCTTCTGCGTGTTGATCTTGCCCTTGCCCAGCAGCGCACCGCGCTGGCGGCCGACGGCAGCGAGCACTTCCTCGTCCTTCATCTGTTCCACGCCACTGAGTTTGAACCGCGCCTGGATCAGCGCAGGATAGTCGCGGCGGAGGTAGTCCAGCAGTTCCAGCGCAACCTCTTCCTCGTCGTAGGCATTGCGACCGATGGCTCCGCTGACGGCCAGGTTGTAGCCGCTCTGGGCGACGATGATGCGCGGCCAGAGCAGGCCTGGCGTGTCGTACAGATAGAAGTCGTCAGCCAGCGTAATGCGCTGTTCCAGCTTGGTGACGCCCGCCTCGTCGCCCGTCTTGGCGTGACGCTTGTTGCTCAGCGTATTGATCAGCGTGGACTTGCCCACATTGGGCACGCCGCAAATCAGCACGCGCATCGGTTTGGCCAGTCCACCGCGGCCAGGTGCCAGCGCATGGCAGGCAGGGCCCAGGCGCTGCGTGGCTGCCGCGTCGCTGGCCTGCAGCGCGACTGCGCGTGTTTGTGCAATGGCGTTGTAATGATCAAGCCACAGTTGCGTGCGCGCGGGGTCGGCTACATCCTGCTTGTTCAGGACCTTCACCGTAGGCTTGTGACCGGTCAGTTCGGCCAGCAGCGGGTTGGCGCTTGAACCGGGCAAACGTGCGTCCAGCACCTCGATGACAACGTCGATGTCCTTGATACGCTCGGCGATGGCCTTGCGCGTCAGGTTCATGTGCCCGGGAAACCACTGGATGGCCATCTGACTTTCTTTCTGTACCGCTGCAAGCCGCCATTTTGCAGTCCAGGCGCGGCCGGTCACATCCTCCAACTGCTGCTGAATCAGTAGCCGAGACACGGCCTGGCAGGGCGCGACCGCTCAGCTCTTGAGCCGATATCCGGTCTTGAAGATCCAGATGACCGCGCCCAGGCAGATCGCCATGAACAGCAGCGTCATGCCCAGGCTGATGCCCACGCCGACATCGGAGACCCCATAGAAGCTCCAGCGAAAGCCGCTGATGAGGTAGACGACGGGATTGAACAGCGTGACCTTCTGCCAGAAGGCCGGTAGCATGTCGATCGAGTAGAAGCTGCCCCCCAGAAAGGTAAGCGGGGTGATGATCAGCGTGGGAATGAACTGCAGCTTCTCGAAGCCATCAGCCCAGATGCCGATGATGAAGCCCAGCAGGCTGAACGTCACGGCCGTGAGCACCAGGAACAGCAGCATCCACACCGGGTGCAGGATGCGCATGTCCACGAACAGCGCTGCCGTGGCCATGATGATCAGACCCAGGATGATCGATTTGGTGGCTGCAGCGCCGACATAGCTGACGACGATTTCCACTGTCGATACGGGAGCGGAGAGCAACTCGTAAATCGTGCCGGTGAACTTGGGAAAGTAGATGCCGAACGAGGCATTGGAAATACTCTGCGTGAGCAGCGACAGCATCACCAGCCCGGGCACGATGAAGGCGCCGTAGCTGACGCCACCGACCTCGGGAATGCGCGAGCCAATGGCCGAGCCGAACACCACGAAATACAGGGATGTGGATACCACCGGCGAGACGATGCTTTGCAGCAGCGTGCGCCAGGTGCGTGCCATTTCAAACCGGTAGATCGCGCGGATGGCGTAGATGTTCATGCGGCTTCTCTTACCAGGCTGACGAAAATGTCTTCCAGCGAGCTTTGGCTGGTCTGCAGGTCCTTGAAGGCAATCCCTGCCGCGTCCAAATCCTGCAGCAACGCGGCGATGCCCGAATGTTCGTGCCGCGCGTCGTAGGTATATGTCAGCTCGTTTCCATCGGCCGAAAGCGCCAGTGCGTGCGCGGACAGCGCGGCCGGCAGGGTCGGCAAAGAGTGCGCCAGCTGCAGTGTCAGCTGCTTCTTGCCCAGTTTGCGCATCAACTCGACCTTGTCTTCCACCAGGATGATTTCGCCTTTGCTGATGACCCCAACGCGGTCGGCCATCTCCTCGGCCTCGTCGATGTAGTGCGTGGTCAGGATGACGGTGACGCCGGTATCCCGCAGCCCGCGCACCAGTTGCCACATCTCCTGGCGCAGCGTCACGTCGACGCCGGCTGTGGGTTCGTCCAGAAATAGCAATTGCGGCTCGTGCGACAGCGCCTTGGCGATCAGCAGGCGCCGCTTCATGCCGCCCGACAGCGTGCGGATCTGGTTGTCCTTCTTGTCCCAGAGCGACAGGTCGCGCAGCACTTTCTCGATATGCGCCGGGTTCTTCGGCTTGCCGAACAGGCCACGGCTGAACGAGACGGTGTTCCACACGCTCTCGAACGCCTCGGTAGTCAGCTCCTGCGGCACCAGGCCGATCAGTGAGCGTGCGGCGCGGAAGTCGGTGGCGATGTCGTGCCCATCCACGAGCACCCGCCCGTTGCTGGCGTTGACGATGCCGCACACGATGCTGATCAGCGTCGTCTTGCCCGCGCCGTTGGGACCCAACAGGGCGAAGATTTCGCCGCGCCGGATCTGCAGGTCGATGTTTTTGAGGGCCTGGAAACCGGAGGCGTAAGTCTTGGAAAGCCCGGTGACCGAAAGGATGGCATCTGTCATGTGGCCGCGACGATACCGGATTTCCGCGAACCCGGCAGTGTCCTACAAACTGCAGAGGCGGACGGGTGCGAAATTGAGGTCACGCTCCAGGAAAACCTGTGCAGCACGCCATCATTCGCGGTGAAGTTT
>JANYAN010000415.1 GCA_025361305.1 Burkholderiales bacterium | reverse complement strand
GATTGCTGCGCCAGCGCCAGTTGCCGCGGCACCCACACCAGCGCCGCCCGCGTCCGCGCCGACGCCTGCCGTGATCGTGGCGCCAGGGCCAGTTGCTGTGGCAACTTTGCCGCCGCCGCCCGTGCGTGCGCCGGCCCCGGCCCCCGTCGTGGCCCCGGCGCCAGCGCCAGTTGCCGCTGCGCCCTCACCAACACCGCCGGTGTCTGTGCCGACGCCTGCCGTGATCGTGGCGCCAGCGCCAGTTGCCGCTGCGCCCTTGCCGACACCACGAGCGCCTGCGCCAGCCCCCGCCGCGGTCGCGCCACCGACGCCAGTTGCTGCTGCACCCTCACCGACGCCGCCCGTGCCTGTGCCAACGCCTGCCGTGGTCGTGGCCCCGGCGCCAGTTGCTGCCGCGCCCTCACCGACGCCTGCTGCTGACATCGCACCCGTCACGTCACCGGTTGCAGTAGCGGCGGCTGGGCCGGTACGAGCGGCACCCGTGTCGCCGCAGCAGCCACGACCGCAGGGCCCCGTTACTGGCAATCTGTCTTCCACGCCTAATGCGGCGCCTGAGGTTGCAACGGGTTTCTCGGCTATGGACCCGGACATCGCCGCGTTTCTCAATGGCTGGATAGATGATTGGCAGTCGCGCAATGCGAGCGCTTTTTTTGCGCGCTATGCCCCGGAGTTCAAAGGGACAAGTCCAAGTCGTGCCGATTGGGAAAGCATCATGCGCCCGCGCATTGAGGGACGTCGCCGGATTTCTATTGGTGTCCAAGATCTCAAGAGCAAAGTTGTCTCGTCATCAGAAGTGCACGTATTGTTCAAGCAGGTCTATGAATCAGAAGCCGGCGGTGACGTCGGTCTGAAAGCCATGTACCTGATTAAGCGCGACGGCCAATGGCTCATCCAGCGTGAGTTCTTCACCGCGACCCAATGAGCTCAGATCATAGAATTGCAGTCGCCATCGCGGGTGCCGGTGGTCGCATGGGTCAGACGCTGATCGAGGCCATTGCTGCGGCGCCCGATTGCAGACTGGCCGGGGCACTCGACTTGGCGTCCAGTCTGGCCATCGGAAACGATGCGGCGGCCTTCCTCGGCCACGCCAGTGGCGTGCCGGTGTCAGCCGATCTGCGCGCCGGGCTGGCTGGCGCCCATGTCCTGATCGACTTCACCCGGCCTGAGGGAACGCTGGCCCACCTGAGGGTCTGCCGTGAGCTGGGGATCAATGCGGTGGTTGGCACCACCGGGTTTACCGAGCCGCAGAAGGCGCAGGTCATGGAAGCGGCACGCGACATCGCCCTGGTGATGGCGCCCAACATGAGCGTGGGCGTCAACGTGACACTCAAGCTGCTGGAAATGGCGGCCAAGGCGCTGTCCAGCGGCTATGACATCGAAATCATCGAGGCCCACCACCGCCACAAGGTGGATGCGCCCTCTGGCACCGCGCTCAAGATGGGCGAAGTGATCGCCTCGGCGCTGGGGCGTGACCTGAAGCAATGCGCCGCATTCGCACGCCATGGCGTCACGGGCGAGCGCGACCCGTCCAGCATCGGCTTTTCGTCGATCCGCGGCGGCGATATCGTGGGCGACCACACCGTGCTGTTCGCGGGCACCGGTGAGCGCATCGAGATCACGCACAAATCAGCCAGCCGTTCCACCTACGCCGAGGGCAGCCTGCGCGCAGTGCGGTTCCTGGCCGGGCGTAAGAAGGGCATGTTCGACATGTTCGACGTGCTGGGCCTGCGGTGAGCGTGTTCCAGCTGTTCCTGCAGGGCGACGCCGTCATTCGCCTGGTGGCCGTGCTGCTGCTGGCGATGTCGGTGGCCAGCTGGGTCGTGATTATCTGGAAGGCTTGGTTGCTGCGGCGCGCCACAGGCGACGTCGGCCGCAGCACGGCCGCGTTCTGGCAATCGGCATCCATCGACGAGGCCCGCAGCCGCGTCGGCGGCTTCGACCGAGAGGCACTGGTATTGCCGTTGATCGAGGCCACGCAAGTGCAGGCACCCGGGTCGCTGGCCGCCGCGGGCGACAAGGCCCAGCAGCTCACGCGGTTGCTGCGCGACGCACTTCACCGGGTGCTGGACAGGCTGCAATTCGGACAGGTGCTGCTGGCCACCGTGGGCTCAACGGCGCCGTTCGTCGGATTGCTGGGCACGGTCTGGGGCATCTACCACGCCCTGACCGGTATCGCATCGGCTGGCCAGATCACGATCGACAAGGTGTCAGGGCCGGTCGGCGAGGCCCTGATCATGACGGCCGCCGGGCTGGCGGTGGCGATTCCCGCCGTGCTGGGCTACAACGTCTTTGGCCGCCTGATCGGCCGCATCGAAGCCGACCTCGAAGGCTTTGCGCGTGACCTGCGCGAGTTGCTGACGCACCGCGGCGCTGTAGTGCCACTGGAGCCCTGAATGGCCTTTGGCCGGCTCGAACGCACCCAGGGCCCGCAGCCGATGAGCGAGATCAACATGACGCCGCTGGTGGACGTGATGCTGGTGCTGGTGGTGATCTTCATCATCACGGCGCCGCTGCTGGCCAGTTCGATCCGGCTGGATCTACCCGCCACCGACGCCGCCCGGCCGGCCGATGCACCCAAATTCGTGGTGGTCGTGCTCGACAAGGCTGGCCAGGCGTTCCTGGATGATCAGCCGGTAACGCAGGCGCAGCTGGCCACGCGTCTGGCGCAAACGGCAAGGCAGGACCCGCAGACCGAGCTGCAGTTGCGCGCCGACCGTGCCGTGCCCTACGGCCGGGTCGTCGAAGTCATGGGCGCGGCCCAGGTGGCCGGGCTGAACCGTATCGGCTTCGTCTCCGATCCCGCGGTCGCCGGGCGCTAACAGGCGCCGCACCCGGGCCGCCGCGCCCGTAAAATCGGGGCAAGGCCTGGTTCAACCTCCTGGCACACCACTTATGCAAGAAAAATACGATCACACCGGGGTGGAGCGTGCGGCGCATGCGTACTGGAACGACCGCGACGCGTATCGCGTGACCGAAGACGCCGGCCGCAAGAAGTTCTACGCCTGTTCCATGCTGCCCTATCCCAGTGGCAAGCTGCATATGGGGCATGTGCGCAACTACACCATCAACGACATGCTCACGCGCTACCTGCGCATGAACGGCTACAACGTGCTCATGCCGATGGGCTGGGATGCCTTTGGCCTGCCCGCGGAGAACGCCGCGATGAAGAATGGCGTGCCGCCGGCCAAGTGGACCTACGACAACATCGCCTACATGAAGCAGCAGATGCAGGCGATGGGCCTGGCGATCGACTGGAGCCGCGAGGTGGCCAGCTGCGACCCCAGCTACTACAAGTGGAACCAGTGGCTGTTCCTGAAGATGCTGGACAAGGGCATCGCCTATCGCAAGACCCAGATCGTGAACTGGGATCCGGTGGACCAGACCGTGCTGGCCAACGAGCAGGTGATCGACGGCAAGGGCTGGCGCACCGGCGCGGCCGTGGAAAAGCGCGAGATCCCCGGCTACTACCTGAAGATCACCGACTACGCCCACGAACTGCTGGACCATGTGCAGGGCAAGCTGCCCGGCTGGCCCGAGCGGGTCAAGCTGATGCAGGAAAACTGGATCGGCAAGAGCGAGGGCGTGCGCTTTGCCTTCACCCACGAAATCCGTGGCGAGGATGGCGCCCTGATCGACGGCGGCCGGATGTACGTCTTCACCACGCGGGCCGACACCATCATGGGCGTGACGTTTTGCGCCGTTGCGCCCGAGCATCCGCTCGCAACGCATGCGGCGAAAATTGACCCGAGGCTGGCGGCCTTCATCGAGGAATGCGGCCAGGGTGGCACCACC
>JANYAN010000407.1 GCA_025361305.1 Burkholderiales bacterium | reverse complement strand
GGACGCTCTGTTTCGGTGTCACCTTCGCCGGAATGGAGACAGTCCCGCGTGGGCTCGTCCCCACCGCCTTGCCCTGGCGCCGGTGTCCCGGTTTCCCGACCCCCGATTTCCCGAGCTTTGCCGAGGTACTCGTCCAGCGCGATGGCAATGAGCGCGTTGAGGCTGATTCCAAGGCGCTTGCAGCGTTCGCGAGCCTCTCCATCAAGAACCGGCGAGAGTCGGAGAGGGTAGGACATGGTGATATCACTCCGTGATCAACTTGATGTACATCATCGCATCCACCGGGAATGACCGCAAGCCCTACTTTCCCAATGAAAGGCGGCTCAACCGTCAACCCTTTCCGGGTTGTTGATACTGTGACAAGCCCAGCGCCCTGGGCGCTCTCGGAGACCGGCAAGGAACCCCCCGCAACCGCGGGGACCCCCCTTGCCTCAGCTTCCTCCCACGCCGGGAGCAGATACCCTTCCTTCCACGCGCGAACGAGCTCGACCCGCAGCCGCCCGGCCTCCCCATAGGCCGCCCGGAAGCCCCGAGCCTGCCGCACGATCAGGGACCACCATTGACCATCGCAGGGCTCGAAGAAACGCCCCTCTGGCGTCCACAACTTGCCCGAGTGAATTTGCCACCCCTCCCAGCCAGGCACGGGCACCTCGAAGCAGGCCATGGCCCGCAACTGACGAAGCACCGCGCCACCCGGGCGGGTGGACCCGGAACGCCAGTTCTGCACCGTCCGAGGCGTCACGCGAAATAGTTTCGCCGTGTCCATGACCGTCAAACCCGCGTTGGCCAAGAGCGAACGAAGCTGCAGGCCAGCACCGACGCGGCTGCCCACAGCCCCGACCTTACGGTCCCGTCTATTTTGTATTTGATACGATGTATATTATGTTAAATATAATGCGGGTCAAGAAGTCAAACCAAATTCATATCCGTAAGCCGGACTGAGCCATGGACCTGTTTGGCGACGACACCGATGGGCCACCTACCCCGGCGCCAGGACGCGAAAAGCAGGTTCGGCCCGCGCCAATACCTGGCCCGCTGCGCGAGCTGTCGGCGGAGCCGCCCAAGCAGTTGTATCTCGGCACGTCGTCATGGAGTTTCCCTAGCTGGAAAGGACTCGTCTGGGACGACGACTTCACCGAATCCGTGCTGTCCCAACGCGGCCTCAACGCGTATGCCTCACATCCACTGATGCGCACTGTGAGCCTCGACCGTTCCTTCTATCGTCCGCTGTCGGCCAGCCAGTACGCCGCATATGCGGCCCAGGTCCCGGAACACTTCCGCTTCATGGTGAAAGCGCCGGCCCTGGTGACAAATGCTGTGATGCGGGCGCCGGGCGGCCGAAGCACACAACCCAACCCGGCATTTCTGAGCGCCGACCTGGCCAGCGGGGATTTTGTCGACCCGTTGCTCGAGGGGCTTGGCGCCAAGGCCGGTGTCCTGGTGTTCCAGCTCAGTCCTCTGCCGCACGTGCTGCTCGAGCGGCCGCAGGACCTGTTGGACCAGCTTGCGGCCATGCTCGCCGGCCTGCCAGCGCTGCGGCCACGGGCGCCCGATGCGGTCATTGCGGTGGAAGTCCGTAACCCCGAATTGCTAACGCCCCGGTTTGCCCAGGTGCTCAGGGCGGCCGGCGCCACTTATTGCCTCAGCCTGCACGCCCGGATGCCCCCGGTGGACGAGCAGCTGACCTTGCTGCGCGTGCAATGTGGCCTTCGCCGCTGGTCTGCAGATGGAGCCTCAGCCGCAACCAGGGGCCACGGGGCTACGAGCGGGCCAAGTCGATGTACGAGCCATTCAACGCCTTGGTGGACCCCGATCCGGCCACCCGCACCGCGTTGGCGCGCATCATTGCCGGCACCACAGCATGGCGGCCTACGTCGCCGTGAACAACAAGGCCGAGGGATCTGCGCCGCTGTCCGTCATGGCGCTGGCCCAGGCGGTGCGGTCAATATCAGCCAAACAACTTCACGACTCGTTACCAACTCATTGATTTAAATGTTGTTTTCCGTTAACTCCATCACACAAGTTGCTTGCAGTTATGTCAGCATGGCCCTAACTTGTAAGGAGGCGGTCCGTACTTGGATCGCTGGGAACAATACGGGCACATATGCGTTGGCTCAAACCGAATCTGAGGAGCAGTATTTACGGTCTGCTGGGTAATCCGCCCCGGCCGTCGGAATCCATCCTGGAAAGCGGGACCGAGGACATCCGCGAGTCAATGCTCTCGCTGCTGGGCGAGGCGGGCCCCAAGCAGTTTCCGCAGGTCACACGGCGAATCCGGTATGCCAACGACATCCAGGGCCTCTGGTACCTGCGCGGCGACCTGATGGGGGCCCTGGCCTCGATTCACGGCGAGGCGGCGGCCCGCGAAAAAATGGCATCGATCACCGCCATGTTCCAGGGCTTGCTGCCTGGAGGACTCAACTCACGGCCCAGCCCGCTGGTGGGCTGATCCAGCTGACATCGGCCGCGGTTGCCCCTCAGTGGCGGTGACCCCATAGCACAAACGCGTCGCGGCCTTCCAACGCCAGGTGAACCGGAGCACCCACCGGCAATGCCACCTTGGTCTGCACGTGACCGAACGGAAGGTTCGTCAGCACAGTGGCCTTGACCTGGCGGCGCAACCACTCGACGACGGTCTGCAAGCGAAACCCCTTGTCATGGGCGGCTGGCTTGTAGTTCGTGAAGTGCCCCAGCACGATCGCCCTCTGGCGGCCAAGAATTCCAGCGTAAAGCAGTTGCGTCAGCATGCGCTCGACGCGGTAAGGGTGTTCATGGACGTCCTCGAGGAACAGGATACCTCCCTTGACCTGCGGCATCCATGGTGTACCCACCAGGCTCGCCAGGATTGAGAGGTTCCCGCCCCACAGCACTCCCTTGACCGGTGCCGGCGATGCCCCCTCAGCGGCTGGAACCCGCCACCCGGTGCCCTCCCCCTGGCCGCCGACGAGATCCTCAAAACAGGCTTGCATGATCTCGTCGGGCTCGCCGTCGACCCCGAAATCCTCTCCCAGCGCCGGGCCGGCCCAGGTCACCGCCCCGGTCTTCGCCAATACGGCGCACTGGAAAGCGGTGAAGTCACTCAGCCCGACAAAGCGGGTCCCGCCCTCGATCGCCTTGGCCACGGCCTTGTAGCGGATCTGTGGCAACAGCCGGGTCAGGCCGTAGCCGCCGCGGGTGATCAGCGCAACATCCGCGCCGCTGGTCGCGGCCCGATGGATTGCCGCCAGCCGTGTCTCGTCGTCTCCCGCGAAACGCATGTGCGTTGCCAGCGCCGCCTGATCGACCTCGACGTCGTATCCCAGTGCGCGAAGCCGCGCCATTGCGCGCCGGACGGCGGGCTTGTCGCGCACTGCGCTCGACGGCGAATAGATGTAGATGTGTTTTTTCACCCGCGCAAGTATCCCACTGCCGCCTGCGCGATGGCCTGACCATGTTCCTGCACGAAGTGGCCAGCCTGCGGTAACACCATCGGCTCGGGACAGCCGCGCACGACTGCGCGCAGGGCGTCCATGACTGGCACGCCCAGCACCGGGTCCTGGCCGCCGATCGCCATCAGCGTGCTGCCTGCCCACTGCTGCGACCAGAATTCGCGTGCCTGGCGCGAAACCGCGGCGCCATCGGAATCGGCAAACTCGGGCACCAGTGCCGGAAAGGCCCGCAAGGCCGCCCGATGGCCCGCGTCGGGAAAGGGTGCGTTGTAGGCCGCACACTCGTCCGGGCTCATGTGCGGATTGCCTCGCGCAAACAGGCGGGCCACATCGAACAGGGGGTTCTTGGCGCACATCTCGCGCCAGGCGATGAAGCCCGGGCTCAGCGGCGCGTCGCCGGTGGCCAGCGTGGTGTTCATGACCAGCAGGCCCTTGTAACGCGCCGGCGCTGCCATCGGTAGCGTCAGGCCGAGCAGGCCGCCCCAGTCCTGCACGACCGGCACGATGTCCTGCAGGTCGAGCCGCTCGATGAACTCCAGCAGTGCCTGCCGATGCCAACCAAAACTGTGGGCAATTTCCCTCTTGGGCTTGTCGCTCTTGCCAAAGCCGATCAGGTCCGGCGCGACCACGCGATCTCCGGCATCCAGAAAGACGGGAATCATCTTTCGGTAGAGGTAGCTCCAGGCCGGGTTGCCGTGCAGGCACAGCCAGGTCCGGGGCGCCTCGCGCGGCCCTTCATCGAGGTAGTGCATGCGCAAACCCGCCAGCGTGGGCAGATCGCTGACGTAGTGGGGTTGCCAGGGATAGTCGGGCAGGCCGGTGAAGCGATCTGGGGGTGTGCGAAGCGCGTCTTCACGCAAGGGATGAGCGGCCGTCCGCGCCTCCTGCCTGCGGGTTGCAAAAAATTCGTCGAGCTGCGCCGCGCACGCCGGCGCCAACACGCCGCCGCGCACATCAGTCTGGTGATTCAGGCGCTTGTCGGCGAACAGGTCGAGCACGGAGCCGGCGGCGCCCGTCTTGGGGTCTGTGGCGCCGAACACAAGGCGGCGCACTCTGGCGTGAAGCATGGCGCCACTGCACATCGCGCAGGGTTCCAGCGTCACATACAGGTCGCAGTCGTCGAGCCGGTAGTTCCCCAGCTCCTTGGCTGCGGCGCGCAAGGCCAGCACTTCCGCGTGGGCCGTCGGGTCATGGCTGCCGACCGGCCCGTTATGCCCTGCGCCGATGACCTTGCCATCGCGCACCACAACGGCACCAACGGGCACTTCACCCTGGGCCGCAGCCAGACCGGCCTGCGCCAGTGCCAGTTGCATGAACCCTTCGTCGTCGCCGGTCACTTTTCGTCGGGCATGGGCCGCGGCTGCTGGACGGCCCCCTGGACAGCCTGCTGATACTGCTGCACCTGCTGCTGAGGTGTGGCCGGTGGCGCATTGGCCGTGGCCGCCGGGGCCCCTGGCAACGGCAGCGGCGCCGAAACCGCAGCCAACTGCTTCTTTGCCAGAATGCCGATGATGGCCACCACCACAAGCAGGCCCAGTACCCCGAAGATCATTCGCATATCAGCCTCCTAGTCCCAGGCGATCCATCCACAGGGCCAGAGCCCGCTCATCAGGACTGCCGTTTTCGTACCCCCTGCGCAGCGCCGCATGGGACTCCGGCCGGTGCTGGTTCAGCTTGAGTTTGCACTCCAGCGTCGTCACCTCGAGCTCGAACCCCATGATTCCGGCCATCATCTTGTGGGCGAATTCCTCGCCCAGGCCGCGCCACTGTTCAGCATAGGCCGGCTCATGATCGCCGATCAATTTCTTGAGCAGGTGGTCCTTTGCGGCCGGGTCATCCACCAGAGTGGCACGAACGGCGCAGTGCACGGCCAGATAGTTCCAGCTGGGAACGCGGGCCAGGTCCGGATAGATTCTGGGCGACTGGTAGGCATGCGGTCCCATGAAGGTGACCAGGGCCGCCGGCCGCGCTTGCAGGAAGCGCCAGTGAGGGTTGGCCCGCGCACAATGGCCCATCAGCACGTAACCGCCCGGCCGGTCGTCCAGGTGCAGGGGCACGTGCGTCACGAAGGGCAAGCCCTGGTCGTCGGTGGAGATCAGGCTGGCAAACGCATGCGCACGCATCAGTTCGGCCGCCAGCGCCCTGTCGTCGGACTTGAATTGGGGAGGCTGGTACATGGCGTGGATTGTGCCCGAGCCGATTCATTCCCACTCGATCGTCGCGGGCGGTTTGCTGCTCACGTCGTAGGTCACGCGGTTAATGCCACGAACCTCGTTGATGATGCGGCTGGATACCTTTTTCAGCAGCGCGTAAGGCAATTCGGCCCAATCGGCGGTCATGAAGTCACTGGTTTGCACGGCCCGCAGGGCAACCACGTAGTCGTAGGTGCGGCCATCGCCCATCACGCCCACGCTCTTGACCGGCAGGAAAACGGCGAACGCCTGGCTGGTCAGGTCGTACCAGCTCTTGCCGGAGGCCGGGTCGAGATGGGCGCGCAGTTCCTCGATGAAGATCGCGTCGGCACGGCGCAGCAGGTCGGCATATTCGCGCTTGACCTCGCCCAGGATGCGCACCCCCAGGCCGGGCCCGGGGAAAGGATGGCGATACACCATGGCCGGTGGCAATCCGAGGGCGACGCCCAGTTCCCGCACTTCATCCTTGAACAGGTCGCGCAGCGGCTCCAGCAATTTCAAGCCGAGTTGCTCAGGCAGCCCTCCTACGTTGTGGTGGCTCTTGATGGTCACGGCCTTCTTGCTCTTGGCCCCGCCCGATTCGATGACGTCGGGGTAGATCGTGCCCTGCGCCAGCCATTTGGCACCCTTGTGCGCTCCATCCAGCCCGGCCTTCAGGCGGGCCGCTTCGGTCTTGAACACCTCGACGAACTCACGCCCGATGATCTTGCGCTTGGTCTCCGGATCGCTAAC
>JANYAN010000355.1 GCA_025361305.1 Burkholderiales bacterium | reverse complement strand
TGACGCTGCGCAACCGGGCCAGCGCTTCGAATGCCTGCAGCCCTTGAATGGAAGGAACGCGAGGGGTGCTCATGGCAAATTGCATCACGCATCCGCGCGCCTGATCTGACATAGATCAAATTGGCGGGCAGGGTTGACCCTGAGGTGAGCGACCTCCGATTGAAATTTCTTCCGCGCTGTTTGAGAACTTCCCGAAACACGCAAAAACCCCTGGAATTGTCCCCGGCAACGCTACTACCTTGCGGTTTCTTATAGGAGACATCCATGCGCACACTCGCACTGCTCATCTTTGCGGCACTACTGCCGCTGTGTTCCCTGGCGCAATCGCCCCCGCCGCTTCGAATCGGGGTGATCGGGCCTTTCACCGGGCCGTCATCGGATTTCGGCGTCCACATGCTCAACGGCATCAAGATGGCAGCCGACGAAGTCAACGCGGTTGGCGGCTATCTCGGGCGCCAGCTGGAACTGGTGATCAAGGACGACCGGGCAGATCCCGAGACAGGGCTGAAACTGGCCACGGAAATGGCGAGCGCCAACGTGGTGGCCACGATCGGTTACTGCAACACCGGCGTCGCCGCCAAGTCGATCGACGTGTTCCAGGCCGGCAAGATGCCGCTGATCATTCCCTGCGCCACCGGCACCGGCCTGACGTCACGTTTTCCCCCGCGGGAAAGCTACATCTTCCGCACCTCGGCCAGAGACTCGATTCAGGCGCCTTTCATCGTGAACGACATCGTCAGCCGCGGCTGGGATCGCGTCGCCGTGTTTGCCGATACAACGGGCTACGGCGAGGCGGGCCTGAAGGATGTCGAGAAGGCGCTGGCCGAGCACAACCTGAAGCCGGTGCATGTGGCACGCTTCGCGACGGGTGTGCAGGACCTGAGCGGTGAACTGAGAACGGCCAAGGCGGCAGGCGCCAACGTCATCCTGAATTACACCGTGGGCCAGGAAAATGCGGTGATCGCCCGCGGGCGCCAGGCGCTGAACTGGAAGGCGCCGATGGTGGGCGCGTGGACACTGTCCTTCCCCTTCTTCATCGACGGAGCGCGCGAAGCCGCAGAGGGCGCGCTGATGGCGCAGACGTTCATTGCGGAGCCCAGCAACGAGCGGCGCTCATCGTTCCTCAGCGGCTATGCCCGCCGATTCAACATCAAGCGCATCCCGGTGCCGATGGCGGCGGCGCAAGCCTACGACGCCACCTACATCCTGCTGTATTCGCTGTTCGGCATCCGTGACGGCAACTTGTCCGGGCCCGCAGTCAAGGCGGCGCTGGAAGGCAAGCATCGTGTCTACTACGGTGTCGTTGCCACCTATGAGCGGCCCTTCAGCCCCGACGACAAGGATGCGCTGACGCAAAGCATGCTGGTGATGGGCGTGGTGAAGGACGGCGCCGTGACCTTCGCCTATGCGCAGGACGCCAAGCGCAATCTGTTCGTTCAGCGCAAGCTCTGAACCGATGCTGCCGTTTTCAACAGTGATGTCTTCGCCCAGCAGTGTGAACGGCTGCGGTCCGGTATCCGGGTTGCGCATGCACCTCGGCCGCCGTCCGCGCCTGCCAAGGTGGAACGACATGGATCCCGGATCACGTCCGGGATGACAGCGTCAAGTCCGGCATGACAGCGTCATGTCCGGGATGACAAGTCAGGTGCGGGACGACAAGCCTGGCAGATAAATCGTGGCTTCCACTTCGATCAGCGCCGCGTCGCCCGGCATGAAGCGTGAGACTTCCACCACCGTGCTGGCCGGCGGCTCGCCGGGGTAGAACAGCCCACGCACGCGGTTGTAGAAGGGGTAGTGGCGCAGATCACGAAAGTACTGGACCAGCTTGATGACGTCCGCCATCGAACCGCCGTGTTCTGTGGCAATCCGGCGGATGCGCTCGAGCACGAACCAGCTTTGCGCCACTGCCGGCGCTTCATACAAGTCCACTGTCATCTGGCCAGTGACGTAGCCGATGGCGTGCAGCGCCTCCTGCGCTTGTTGGGGCAACTCGTCGTAGCTCTGCACGATGGCCTTGCGCGACGCGTCTACCGCCACTACCCCGCTGACGAGAACGAAGTCCCCGGCGCGGCGCGCGGCCGCGTAGTTGGCCATGGGATTGCCGACGGTCATGACGATGTCTCCTCACCGGGCTTGAGCCAGCTGCGCGCCTTGCCGGGGTTGAGCAGGCCCAGCGGATCGAACCGGCGCTTGGCGTCAAGCACTGCCTGGGAAAGCGCGCCGCCGCCTGCCGCCTTGCCGTCTTCCACGAAGAACACGTGCGGGTCGTTGATGCGAACGCCGTTGTCGCGATAGATCTGCATGATTTCCTGCAACCTCTCTTCGGTCGTGAACTTCACGATCTGCAGTGCGGTGCAGGTTGTCAGTCCATCGATGTTGCGGATGAATTCGGCGTGCATCAGCACTTCTCCGCCCAGCAGCTTTTCCATGCGCCTGATCTGTTCGAGGTGCTGGCCCGGCGTGAAAGCGCTTTGCAGGTAGGTCAGGTTCTTGTCGACCCTGAAGGCCACCAGCGTCGTGTGATTCCAGGTGTATTCGAGCAGTGTCCTGTTGCTGGCGGTGACCTCGGCGGCGGTCTTGCGATACGTCACCGTGCCGTGCCACAGGGTGGCCAGCTCCAGCATGGCCGCTTCGCTTGCCGGTGCAATGGCCAGGATGAGGGCGTGGCAGCCGGCCGGCAGGTATTCGCCCAGCGCCTTCATGTAGTCCGGCACGGGCGCACCCAGAAAGCCGACTTCGCGCTTGACGATACCCGGCGTCATGGCCACGGCATTGCCGAATTCCAGCGCATCGTCGAAGCTGGTGAAAGTGACCAGATTCTCCTGCCAATCGCAGGCGGGGGCCAGGCCCAGTTCCAGTTCCAGCACCAGTCCGTTGGTTCCCCAGATGTGGTGCATGGCCAGCGCATCGGCGCCGCGCAGCTCGATGAACTGCGGCTCTTCCTCTATCGTGATCGCGCGCAGGCCCAGCACGTTGCCTCGCGACGCCAGCGGGCCATAGTTGATCGAGCCCACGCCGCCGAAGCCGCCGCCAAACAGCCCACCCAGGGTGGCCGTGCGGAATGTGGACGGCATGCAGCGCAGTTCCATGCCGCACAGGGCGCGCGACTGTTTCTCGAAATCGGACAGCCGGATGCCCGCCTGGGCCCGGCCGGCGCCGTCCCGCGCCCACATGAAGCCGTTGTAGCCGCTCATGTCAAGCAACACGCCGCCTTGCAGCGGGACCGACTGGCCGTAGTTGCCGGTGCCGCTGCCACGGGTTGTGATCGGCACACGCAGGCGGGCGCACAGGCTGACCAGCCGCCTGATCTCGTCCTCGGTGCGGGGGCGCACGCCGGCATCGGCGCGCTTGTCGGCCAGCCGGCGCTTGAGCACCGGGCTGAACCACGAAAAATCCTGCGACAGGCGGGCGACCCGGGCCGGATCGGTGACCCAGTCCAGATCAGGCAGTTCGGCCTGCAGTTGTTCGATGGGGTGTGTGGTGTTCATTCGTGTGAAAGTTCGCTCGCGTGCCAGGAACCCAGTGCCAGTTTGGTCAGCCAGGCCATCAGCACGAACAGGCCGACCCCTGCCAGCGAAATCAGCAGCAGGGCCGCAAACATGCGCGGGATATTCAGCTGGTAGCCGGCCATCAGGATCTGGTAAGCCAGGCCGGCCGCCTGGCCGCCCGTGCCGGCCACGAATTCGGCCACCACGGCGCCGATCAGGGCCAGGCCGCTGGAGATGCGAAGGCCGCCGAAGAAGTAGGGCAGCGCGCTGGGGATGCGCAGCCGCACAAGTGTCTGCAGCCGGGTTGCCCGGTTCATGGCGAAATGGCTTTGCAGGTCGGGGTCGATGCTGCGCAGGCCCAGCGTCGTGTTGGAGATGATGGGGAACAGCGCCACCAGTGCCGCGCACAATACCAGCGACGCCGTGGGGTTCTTGACCCAGATGATGATCAACGGCGCGATGGCCACGATCGGCGTGACCTGCAGCAGCACCGCATACGGGAACAACGCGGTCTCGATGGCCCGGCTCTGCACGAACAGGAAGGAAATCAGTACGCCGACCAGCGTGGCCGTGCCGAATGACAGCAGCGTGATCTTCAGCGTGACCAGCAGGGCGCCGCCCAGCGACTGCCAGTCGGTCACCAGGGTCGTGAACATCAGCACTGGCGAGGGCACCAGGTACGGCGGGAGCTTGAGCACCGTGACCATGGCCTGCCAGCCGCTCAGCAGGAGCAGAGCGACCACCGCCGGGTAGAGCACGCGCTGCATGCGCGCGGCATCGCGGCGGGACGCCGCGGCTGACTTCATTGCACCGTCTCCTCGTCACTGCCCTGGCTGGCGCGCATCAGGCTGTCCTGCAATCGCTTGGCGTAGACGGCGAAGCGGGGAGTGACCATGAAGTCGGGATGGCGCGGATAGGGCTCGTCGATCGTGATTTCGTCCACCACGCGCCCGGGCCGGGCCGCCATCATCACGACGCGGGTCGACAGGAACACCGCCTCGTGGATCGAATGGGTCACAAAGACCACAGTGAGCTTCTTGTCCTGCCAAAGGGTGAGCAGATCATCGTCGAGTTTGTGGCGCGTGATCTCGTCCAGCGCGCCGAAGGGTTCATCCATCAGCAGCAGCGTGGGCTGGACCACCAGGCTGCGGGCGATCGACACGCGCATCTGCATCCCGCCCGATAGCGCGCGTGGCAACGCGGCGGCAAACTTCGTCAGACCGACCAGGTCCAATGCCTCGGCCACGCGGGTGTCGGCCTGCGCCCGCGGCACCCCGGCCAGGTCAAGTGGCAGGCGCACGTTGGTGGCTACGCTGGCCCAGGGCATCAGGGTGGGGGACTGGAACACGAACGCCAGTTGATGACGCGTTTCCTCAAGTTGCGCGATCGGTCGGTGCCACAGGTGGATGCGCCCGTCGGTGGGCTCCAACAGGCCGGCGATCATCTTGAGCAGCGTAGTCTTGCCGCAGCCCGAAGGGCCCAGCAGGGTGACGAAGTCACCCTCCCGCACAGTCAGGTCGACCGGCTGAAGCGCCACCGTCCCGTCGGGGTAGGTCTTGTGCGCGGACAGGACCTCGACCGCGGCAACGTCTGGCTGGGCACCGCCCGGCATCAAGGCATCACCTTGACGTCCTTGATGAAGTCGAAGTTGTAGGCCTGCGCCATCGAGACTTTGGCCGGATCGATCAGCTTGTTGTCCACCAGGAAGGCGTAGTTCTGCTTGATGCGTGTCTCATTCATCATGCCGATGCCCAGCTTGCCTGCGTCGCCGCTGGTGATGATGGCCATCTCCTTGAGCTTGGACACGCTGTAGGCCAGCTGTTCGTCGGTCATGTTGGGGTTGTCCTTCTTGATCAGCGCGTTGGCGGGGGCCGGGTCGGCCAGATAGCTCTTCCAGCCTTCCATCGTCCCCCTGACGAACGCGGCCACGGCCTTGCTTCGGCTCTTCACGGTCTCATCCATGCACGAGATGGTGGTGGCGTACGACGGCCAGCCGTGATCGGCGAACAGAAAGGCATTGGCCTTGACGCCGGCCTTCTGGATGGCGAAGGGCTCGGACGTCAGGTAGCCCTGCTGTACAGCATTCTTGTCGGCCACGAAAGGCTGGATGTTGAAGGTGTAGGGGCGCGTCTGGGAATCCAGCAGGCCGTATTTGCTCTTGAGCCACAGCCAGTAGCCGGCGTTCGCGGCGGACGAAATCAGGATCGTCTTGCTCTTCATATCCTCGAAACCCTTGACGTCGTCATGCGCGATCAGGACCTGCGGGTCCTTCTGGAACACCGATGCCACCGTGACCACCGGCAGCCCGTTGTTGCGCGCAACCATCATCGACAGGTCGCTTGAGCCCATGATGCAGTCGGCCTGTCCGGCCGCCATGAGCTGGTTGATGTTGACCTGCGGGCCGCCCATCTTGACGGTGACATCCAATCCGTATTTCTTGTAGATGCCGGTGGCCACCGCCTGGTAGAACCCACCGTGCTCGGCCTGGGCATACCAGTTGGTCATGTAGATGAACTTCTCCTGCGCCTGGGCGCCTGCGGCCAGCGCCAGGCCGAACGAGGCGGCCAGAAGAGTGCGAGCGATCGATGGTTTCATGATGAGCCTTTCAGGAAGGTGGCAGCGGTTGCGAAGTGGATTCACGAGGCGGATTCGATATGGCCTTGCTGGTGCCCCTGGCCCCAGGAAGCGGCGTCGCGCACGACCCATTTCATGTGGAACAGGTCGGTGATGGCCTGTGCCCAGCTGTCCGATAGCGTGTCCAGGATGTCCAGTCCCTGTTCCCGCGTGGCGCCGAACGGGTCTCCGATCACCCCGCTGGGGCCGAAGTCGCGGGCCGTCCAGGCGCAAGCGGGGCGGCCGTCGCCCGACAGGATCTTCGAAGGAAATTCGGGTGGGAAATTGGCAACAGCGCGCTCCATATGCACCGTGTCGGGCGCCAGGGCCAGCATCAGGGCGGTCTCGGAATGGCCGGCGTGCATGGCCTGGCGCTTTTCCCGGTCCGAGATGTACTTGCCCGACGAATTGGCCACGCGCGAGACATGGAAGGGCACGATCACGTAGTCGCCGTGGCGCACGCGCAGCTCGCGCGCGGCCATTTCCATCACCTGGGGCTGTCCGCCATGGCCGTTGGCCAGCAGGAGCTTGCGAAACCCTGCCCGATACACCGACTCGCCGATTTCCGTGACCATGGCCAGCAGGGTGGGCCCGGTCAACGTCATGGTGCCCGGGAAGTGCAGGTGTTCGTCAGACTTGCCGTAGGTGATCGGCGCCAGCCCGAAGGCTCGAACGTCGACCGGCAGCTTCTCCAGCGCCTTGCCCATGACCCCAGACGAGATCACCGTGTCCACGGAACAGGGCAGGTGAGGCCCGTGCTGCTCGATCGCGCCTACCGGCAGCACGATCACGGTGTTCTCGCGATCCGGCAGCGCGTCGATGGCGGTCCAGCTCAGGTAGGGCAGGAAGCGGTGCGGTGGAATGAAGCCGTGCATCATGGCGAACGCCTTTCAGGACATCAAGTGCCTATGGTAGTACCGATTACGCAAGGCTCGTGCCAGCCGGCGGTGGTTCGCTGCAGCCTCAGGAAGGCGCCACCTTCGCGCCAGCGATGCCGTGCCTGGCCAGCGCCTGTGCAACGAAGCCCGATGCCTTCAGGCGCTGGACAAAGTCGTCCAGCATCGCATGCGCGGCCGCGCTGCGGTGGCGCGGCATGGCCATCGCCTGGTTGATCACCATGAAGCGCTCCGGCAGCAGCCGCAGGCCGCCGATGCGCACGACGTCTGCCTCCATCTGCTGGCGCACGCCCGCAGCCACCGGCAGCTTGCCTTCCAGCATCGCGTCGACCACGGCCTCCGATGTCGGCACCTTGACCAGGCTGGCATGCTGCAGCGTGCGGGAAAGATAAAGTTCGTAGGCGCTGGCGTTACCCACCACCACCTGGATGCCCGGGCGGTCGACGTCCTCATTGCTGCGGATCGGTGAATCGCTGGCCACCAGGTAACAACCCTCGATCTGGACGTACGGCGGTGTGAAGTGGATGCCGGCCGCACGCAGCGGATCGATTGCCATGAAGCCGATATCGGCGTTTTCGCGCGTCAGGGCGTCGACCGACTTGCCGGCGGTTTCGAATTCGATCAGCTCCACCTCAGCGCCCAGGTAGTTGGCGAATTGCCGTGCCATGTCGATGGACACGCCGGCGGGCCGCTCGGTCGAGGTGCGGCTGTGCGCCAGCACCGGGTTGCCCAGGTTGAGCGAGGCGCGCAGTTTGCCAGTGGGGGTGAATTCCTTCACCAGGTTCGGATCAAGATTCATGGGGGGCTTCGCTGAAGGGTTGAATAGGGTCAGGCCAGCAAGGCCCGCTTGTCGTGCTGCGCCAGCCGCGCAAGCAGATAGTCGACCTCGCCGCGAGCCGTCGCCGACATCGCCGCCGCCGGCTTGCGCTGGGCGGCCGACGTGATGATGCCGCGGCGCATCATCACGTACTTGCGCACGGCCAGGCCGGCGCCAGGCTGCTGCTCGTAGCGGATCAGCGGCAGGTGGGCATCGAACAGGTCGTGCGCCTCGTCGCGTCGGCCCCCTGATGACAGTCGCACCACGTCGCACAGCATGTCGGGGAAGCAATAGCCGGTCATGGCGCCGTCGGCACCGCGCTCCATCTCGAAGTCCAGGAACAGTCCGTTGTTGCCGCAAAGTATGGAGATGCGGCGCATGGTGCCGTCCTTCTCGAAGCCGCGCAACTTCGAGATCTTTTCCAGGCCCGGCCAGTCTTCGTGCTTGAGCATGACGCAAGACGGGTTGTCATTGACGATGCGCCGGATCACGCCCGGTGTCATCTGCACGGTGAAGGTCAGCGGGTAGTCCTGGATCACGAAGGGCACATCGCCGCCGATGGCCTGCACCGCCTGCTGGTAGTAGCCGGCGATCTGGTCGTCGGTGCGAAGCGTGTTAGGTGGCGCGATCATCACACCTGCCGCGCCGTCAGCCATCACCTCCTGCGTCAGGGCGCGCATTGCGGCAAAGCCTGGTGCGGACACACCCACCACCACGGGAAGGCGTGCTGCCCGCCGGATCACCTGGCGGGCCACGGCGACCGCTTCGCCGTGCTCCAGCTTGGGCGCCTCGCCCAATTGGCCCAGCACCGTGATGCCCGTGGCGCCGGCTTCGACGAAGAAATCGGTCATCCGGTCGATCGACGACGAATCGATCGCGCCGTCGTCCAGAAACGGCGTCGGCGCGATCACGCATACGCCCTTGGCATCGGAATTGAGCAGCATGGGGCCTCCAGGTGGGTAGCTACTTTACCGCGCGTCAGAAGACGCCCAATACCAGCCCGGTGCCGATCGCTTCGCCAAGATCCTCGCAGGCCGCAAGGTCGGACGGCTGGATCGTCTTTGGCGCCAGGATCGCCTCGGGCGTCTGCGCGTGGGTGCACACGATCAGGGTTGGCGCGACCTGCCGCAGACGCCAGCCCGTCGCTATGCGCTCGATCTGGCGTGCCGCATTGGCGCCGTCGCTGCCCGCGCAGATCAGGGTCGCATAGGGTCGGCCGTTGATTCGTTCCAGTGCAGGGTAGTAGGTGCGATCAAAGAAATCCTTCATCAAACCCGAGATCGCAGCCAGATTTTCCGGCGTGGCGAAAAGGTAGCCCTGCGCCGCAAGAACGTCGTCGGGGCTTGCATCGACAGCGCGCAGCATCCGCACAAGCAGCCCGGGCGTCTTGCCCGCCCCTTTGGCCGCCGCGTGCGCCATCTGCAGCGTGCCGCCCGTCAGCGAGTGATAGACGATCAGCAGGGTTCGGGTGTCGGGGGATTGCACGGTGCCAGCCATCGGGATTGCCAACCGCAGGATAACGCCCAACCGTTAGCCGCTCTCGGGTTTCTACCCTTGGTGGCAAACGGCGGCGGCGTGATAAACGGGCACCGGTACGCCAGGAGCCATTCAAAACCACATGCCAACGCCAACAACAGCCTTGCTCGACATCGAGGGTGTCACCGTGCGCTTCGGCGGCATCACGGCGCTGGACAATGTGTCGTTTTCGGTCGCGCGCGGCAGCATAGCCGGCCTCATCGGCCCCAATGGGGCGGGCAAGACCACGCTTTTCAATTGCCTGTCGCGCCTGTATGGTTTCAGCGAAGGCCGGATCCTGTTCGAAGGCAGGCCGCTGACGGACACGCCGGCGCATGGCATTGCCGCGCTGGGCATAGGGCGCACGTTCCAGAACCTGGCGCTGTTCCGCACGATGAGCGTGCGCCAGAACGTCATGCTGGGCGGGCATTGCCGCACCTCGAGCGGGTTCCTTTCGAGCGCGCTGCGCCTGCCGCATGTGCGCCGCGAAGAACTGCGCCTGGGCGACCATGCCGACCAGGTGATCGACCTGCTCGATTTGCGTGCCGTGCGTGACATCGCAGTGATGGACCTGCCGTTCGGCACGCAAAAGCGCGTCGAGCTGGCGCGGGCGCTGGTGAGCCAGCCCAAGCTGCTGCTGCTGGATGAGCCGGCCGGGGGCCTGAATCACGAGGAAGTGGAGGGGCTGCGCCTGCTGATTCGGCGCATTCGGGACCAGCTCAATCTCACCATCCTGCTGGTGGAGCACCACATGAATCTGGTCATGCGCGTTTCCGACCAGGTGATCGCGCTGGACTTCGGCCGCAAGATCGCCGACGGCACGCCGGCCGAGGTGCAGAGCAATCACGACGTGATCCGCGCCTACCTGGGTGTTGAGCAATGACAGATGTTTTGCTCAAGGTGACGGGGTTGCACGCCCAATACGGCAACACCCGCGTGCTGCACGGAATGGATTTCGAAGTGCGCAAAGGCGGCATCACCACCATCCTGGGCGCCAACGGCGCTGGCAAGACCACCACCTTGCGCGCGGTCTGTGGCATGGTCAGGACCCAGGGCGAAATCCTGCTTGACGGCGAGCGCATCGAGGACAAGGCGACCGAGGCCATCGTGCGCATGGGCGTGGCCCACGTACCCGACGGCCGCGGCACTTTCCTGAATTTCACGGTGGACGAAAACCTGCGCGTGGGCGCCTATACCCGCAGCGACAAGGCGCAGGTGCAGGACGATTACGAGCGGGTCTTTGGCTATTTTCCGATCCTGAAGCAGCGCCGGCGCCAGCAGGCCGGCACGCTGTCGGGCGGTGAGCAGCAGATGCTGGCCGTCTCTCGCGCGCTGATGCTCAAGCCGCGACTGTTGCTGCTGGACGAGCCTTCGTTCGGCCTGGCGCCCCTGATCGTGCGCGAACTTTTCGAGATCTTCCGCACCATCAATCAGCGCGACGGCATCAGCATGCTGCTGGTCGAGCAGAACGCTTCGCTGGCGCTCAAGCTGGCGGACCACGCCTACCTGCTGGAGACCGGCCGCGTGGTGGTTTCCGGCACCGCCGAATCGATCCGCAACGACGAGGCGGTGCGCCGCTCGTATCTGGGCTACTGAGGCCCTCGCGCAAATGGACCTGCTGCTGCACCAAATCCTCTCTGGCCTGGCTACCGGTGGCATCTACGCCAGCGTCGCGCTGGCGTTGGTGATGATCTACCAGGCCACCCACCTGGTGAATTTCGCCCAGGGCGAGATCGCGATGTTCGCCACCTACCTGGCCTGGACCATGATCCAGGCCGGTGTGCCCTACTGGGTGGCTTTCTTCCTCACGGTGGCCATCGCCTTTGTCGGAGGCGTGGTGCTCGAAAGGGTGGTGGTCCAGCCAGTCGAGAACTCACCCGTGCTGTCACTGGTCATCGTGTTCATTGGCCTACTGGTGATCTTCAACAGTCTGGCCGGCTGGATCTACACCTATACGATCAAGCCTTTCCCCAGCCCATTCCCCGAGCAGCCGCTGTTCGGCAATTCGTACGTGTCTTCGCACGAACTGGGCTCAACCGGTGTGACGCTGGTCGTGCTGTTGCTGGTTTTCGTTTTCTTTCGCTTCACGCCGCTCGGCCTGGCCATGCGGGCCGCGGCGCAGAACCCGGTCTCCAGCCGGCTCGTAGGGGTGCGCGTGGGCTGGATGCTCGCGCTGGGCTGGGGGCTGGCCTCGGCGATCGGCACGGTGGCCGGGATCATGGTGGCGCCGGTGGTGTTCCTGGAGCCCAACATGATGGGAGGCATCCTGCTCTATGCCTTCGCCGGCGCATTGCTGGGCGGCATCGACAGCCCCGGTGGTGCCGTGCTGGGCGGCTTCATTGTCGGCGTGCTCGAAAACGTCGTGGGCATGTACCTGGGCACTGAGCTCAAGCTCACGGTGGCGCTGGTGCTCATCGTCGGCGTGCTGGTGGTGCGGCCGTCGGGACTGTTCGGCAAAGTCCATGTGGCGAGGGTCTGAGGCATGAACGCCGTTTCGCCGCAAGTCCGTTCGCCCGCTCTCAGTGGCCCCAAGCTCATCGGCCTGGCCGTGCTGCTGGCCATCGCCTGCGCACTGCCCTTCGTGCTGGGCAACTACCGAGTGTTCCAGCTCACGCTGGCGCTGGCCTATTCGATCGCGCTGCTGGGCCTGAACATGCTCACCGGCTACAACGGCCAGATCTCGCTGGGCCACGGTGCCTTCTACGCCATCGGCGCCTACACCGCGGCCGTCCTGATGGACAAGGCCGGCATGCCGTACTGGGCGACGATCCCCATTGCCGGTGTGGTCTGCCTGGTCGCCGGTTTCCTGTTCGGCCTGCCGGCGCTGCGGCTGGACGGCCTGTATCTGGCGCTGGCCACGTTCGCTCTGGGTGTGGCGATGCCGCAGATCCTCAAGTACAAGGGACTCGAGGAGTGGACCGGTGGCGTCATGGGCGTGGTGATCGTCAAGCCCGATCCGCCCGAGTGGCTGCCCATCGCGTTGTCGCAAGACCAGTGGCTTTACTTCTTCACGCTGGGCTGGGTGCTGGTGCTTTTCGTCGCCGGCTGGAACCTGCTGCGCGGGCGCGTCGGCCGCGCCATGGTGGCCATTCGCGACCAGCCCATCGCAGCCCAGGCGATGGGCGTGAACACCGCCATGTACAAGTCGCTCACCTTCGGGGTGTCGGCTTTCTACACGGGCGTGGCCGGGGCTCTGGGCGCCATCGCCATCCAGTTTGTGGCACCCGATTCATTCTCGATCTTCCTGTCGCTCACCCTGGTGGTGGGCGTGGTGGTCGGCGGTTTCGCGTCGATCTCCGGCGCGTTCTACGGCGCGCTGTTCATCCAGTTCATCCCCAACATTGCCGACCAGATCTCCAAGGCGGCGCCCTGGGCAATCTACGGTTTGTTCCTGATTGGCTTCATGTACGTGATGCCTTCGGGGGTAGCCGGTTTCATCCGGGCGGCCCGCAAGCGCCTGAAGAGGTAGCGGGACCTCCAGCCCGCGGTGTGCAAGTGTGAAGAGTCGAAAGGAAGCAAGATGAAGTTCGTCAAATTCCGGTACCCGATGTGGGTCGCGGCCTCGGTTGCGCTCACCGTTTCGTTGCTGGGCGGCCAGGCCCAGGCCCAGGCTCCGGCCAAGTACGGGCCGGGCGCTTCGGCCAAGGAAATCAAGCTCGGCCAGACCATGCCCTACAGTGGCCCGGCCTCGGCCTACGGCACGATCGGCAAGGTGCACATGGCCTATTTCAAGATGATCAATGACGCCGGTGGCATCAACGGCCGCATGATCAACCTGATCTCGCTGGACGACGGCTACAGCCCGCCACGCGCGGTGGAACAGGTGCGCCGGCTGGTGGAGCAGGACGAAGTGCTGGCGCTGTTCCAGACGCTGGGCACGCCCAGCAACTCGGCCATCCACAAGTACGTCAACAGCAAAAAGGTGCCACACCTGTTCCTGGCCACGGGCGCGACCAAATGGAACGACCCCAAGAACTATCCGTGGACCATGGGCTTCAACCTGAGTTACCAGACCGAAGGTGAAATCTACGCACGCTGGCTGCTCAAGAACAAGCCCAATGCCAAGGTCGCGGTGCTCTACCAGAACGATGACTACGGCAAGGATGTGCTCAAGGGAGTCAAGGATGTGCTGGCGGGGCCGAACGCGAAGATGATCGTGGCCGAAGCCACCTACGAGGTGTCGGACCCGACTGTGGATTCGCAGATCCAGACGCTCAGGGCTTCGGGCGCGGATACCTTCATCGACATCACCACGCCCAAGTTCGCTGCGCAGGCGGTGCGCCGCGCATTCGACACCGGCTGGAAGCCGGTGCACCTGCTCAACAACGTCGGCGCCTCGGTTGGCTCGGTCCTCACGCCTGCCGGCCTGGACAAGTCGGTCGACCTGATCACGGTGCAGTATTACAAGGACGCGACCGATCCGCAATGGAAGGACGATCCGGCCATGCTCGAGTGGCGCGCCTTCATGGCCCGTTATTACCGCGAAGGCGACGTCAAGGACGCCAGCAACATCTACGGCTACATCACCGCCCAGGTGATGGTGCAGGTGCTCAAACAATGCGGCAACGACCTGACGCGTGAAAACGTGATGAAGCAGGCCGCCAGCCTGAAGAACTTCAAGCTGCCGCTGCTGCTGCCCGGCATCACCATCGCCACCGGGCCGAGCGACCACGCACCCATCGAGCAGGGACAGATGTCGCGCTTCAACGGAACGCAGTGGGTTCTGTTTGGCGACGTGATCGGCAAGTCGTCACCCTGAGTCGATCGCTGCCAGTGCAAAGCGGCTGCCGCCTGCTTCCAGCGCAGCGGCCAGCCGCAGCACCGTGATCTCGTCGCGTGGCCGGCCGACGATCTGCAGGCCGATAGGCAGGCCGGCTGCGCCCAGTCCGACGGGCACGGAGGCGGCCGGGTTACCCGCGAGGTTGATCGCATAAGTGAAGTGCGACCATGCCACGGGGCCCTGGTGCGCCCACCCTGCAGGCGCGTCCTGCCCGACGGGTATTGCCGAGACCGGCAGGGTGGGGCTGAGCAGCAGGTCCACGTGCTCGAAGACAGCCTGCAGCTCATTGACGACGCAGCTGCGCGCCAGCGCCAACTGCTCCAAGTCGGGCGGCGATTGCTGCAGCGTTTCGACTTGAAGCCGCAGGGCAGGGTCGATTTGCGCCATCGCACCTGCAACGCCCGCGATGCGGCCGGCGATGCCCGAATAGAACTCGGCTTCCCACGTGGCGCGGGCGCTGTGATCCAGCCAGGCACCCACCGGTACGACGGTGCAGCCCAAGTCGCGCAAGCTCTGCAAGGCAGCCTCGCAGGCTGCCAGCACTTCAGCGTCGGCACCGCCTTCGCCGAAGTCAATGCACCAGCCTAGCCGCAGCCGTGGCATGGGCCCGCGCAGGTCCTGTCCGTAGTCAGGGACGGCGCCGAGGGCCGAAGTGCCGTCGCGTTCATCCGGCCCCGCGATGACTGACATCAGCAGCGCAATATCCCGTACGTTTCGCGCCAGCGGTGCCACGTGGGCCAGCCCCGGCGTCGCTGCGGGTGGCCATACCGGCACCCTGCCAAACTGTGCCTTGAATCCCGTCAAGCCGCACAGGGCGGCGGGAATGCGGATGGAGCCGCCGCCGTCGGTGCCCAGGGCCACCGGGACCAGACCGGCGGCCACCCCTGCGGCAGCCCCGGCACTCGAGCCGCCGGGCGTGTACGCCGTGTTCCAGGGGTTGCGCGTGATGCCGGTCAGTGGGCAATCGCCTACGCCCTTGGAACCCAGTTCGCTGGTGGTGGTCTTGCCGGTGATGCAGGCGCCGGCAGAGCGCAGTCGGGTAACCGAGGGCGCGTCATGAGTCGCAACGTTTCCGGCGAACAGGCGCGAGCCGAAGGCCTGCGGCATGT
This sequence comes from Burkholderiales bacterium, assembly GCA_025361305.1. Classification (GTDB taxonomy): domain Bacteria; phylum Pseudomonadota; class Gammaproteobacteria; order Burkholderiales; family Burkholderiaceae_C; genus Ramlibacter. The sequence goes on along the minus strand of JANYAN010000355.1, from coordinate 20,761 downwards.
TTGCCACGGCGATCAGGTCCTTCACGCTGACCGGCACGCCGGCCAGAGGCCCTGGGTCGTCGCCACGTGCGATGCGCCCATCGATGGCTGTGGCCTGCGCCATGGCCTCGTCGGGCAGGAAGCAGGCGTAGCTGTTCAGGCGTGGCTCAAGCCGTTCGGTACGCTGGATGAAGGCGCGCATCACCTGTTCCGCGCGCAGGCGGCCGGCGCGCACAGAGGCGGCGATTTCTGCTGCGCCCAGGCGCACGATGTCATCATCTCTCATCCACCCAGCATGGCGCCATACTCCTGAAGCTGCAAGAGGAGCCGCATGGAATTCGCACTTGTCCTGGTTCTGGGCCTGGCCGCCGGCACGCTCGGCGGTGTGGTCGGCTTTGGCACGTCCATCATGGTCATGCCCGCGCTGGTGCTGGTGTTCGGCCCGCGCGAAGCCGTGCCTGTCATGGCCGTGGGCTCGATCATGGCCAATGCCTCCCGGGTTGCTGCCTGGTGGCGCGAGGTGGACTGGCGCACGGCGCTGGCCTATGCGGCCACGGGTGCGCCCGCTGCCGCACTGGGTGCCAAGACCCTGCTCGTGCTTCCGCCCGGGGTCGTGGAATTGGTGCTGGGCATCTTCTTCATTACGATGATTCCGGTGCGGCGCTGGATGGCCTCGCAGGACTGGAGGCTCACCCGCTGGCACCTCGCGCTGGTGGGTGCGGGCATCGGCTTTCTGACCGGCATCGTGGCCAGTACCGGGCCGATCAACGCACCGTTCTTTCTGATGCACGGCCTGGCCAAGGGGGCCTTTCTGGGCACCGAGGCGCTGGGTTCGCTGGTGGTGTACCTGGCCAAGGCCCTGGCCTTTCGGACCCTGGGCGCCCTCCCGCTGGAGGCGATTGGCAAGGGACTGATCATCGGCAGTTCACTGATGGCCGGTGCGTTCATCGCAAAGCGCTTCGTCCTGCATCTCAAACCCGAGAAATTCCGGCTGCTGATGGACGGGCTGCTGCTGGTGGCCGGGGTCACCATGCTCTGGGCGGCAGCCTTGGGCTGACAGGTAGACTCCCGAAAATGAGCATTGAAATCCTACCCCTGCCGCAGCACCTTGCCCTCGCGCTGGAAAAGATCACCACGGCCACATTGACCACCGTGCTGCTCAAGAAGGGTCTGCGCAATGTCTGGTTGCGCGGTACGCGCCCGATCCGTGCCGGTCAGGCGCGCCGGGCCGGAAGGGCCTTTACCCTGCGGTTCATCTCGGCGCGGGAAGACCTGGCAACGCCGGAGTCCTGGGGCTCGCCGATCTCGACCCGCGCTGCCATAGAGGCCATGCCGGCCGGCTGCATCTGCGTAGCCGGTGCAATGGGCGTCACCGATGCGGGCATCTTCGGCGACATCCTGTGCGCTCGCATGCAAAAGCGTGGCGTCGCCGCGCTGGTGACCGACGGCGTCGTGCGCGACATTGCCGGCGTGCTGGGCACCGGCCTGCCCGTGTGGTGCCAGGGCACGGCGGCACCGGCCTCGGTGGCCGGCCTGACGTTCGTCAATTGGCAGGAGCCGGTGGACTGTGGCGGCGTCGCCGTGTTCCCCAACGATGTCATCGTAGTTGACGACGATGGCGCTGTGCTGATCCCGGCGGCCATGCTCGAGGTGGTGGTGGAACTGGCGACCGAGCAGGAGCGGCTGGAGGGCTGGATCATGGCCCAGGTCGATGCGGGCCACGCGCTTCCCGGTCTCTATCCGCCGAACGCGCAAAACAAGGCGCGCTACGAAGCGGACAAGCTCAAGCCCGGGTGAACTGGATCAAGACCTACCTGGCGCCGTGGCACCCACCGGCGCCGGCAGACCTGATCTACAGCGCGCACAGAATCTGACACGTGGTTACACCTGCATCAAGTAGTCACCCCACGGGTTTGCGGCCAATGTGTACCCTAAGGCGGCGACCATTACTATCCGGGAGAAAAACATGCTTGCATTTTTGAGAAATACATTGGCCTTGGCTGCGGTGGCGTTTGCCACGCACGCGGCGGCGCAGATCACCTTTTACGAGCACGACAACTATCAGGGCCGGTCGTTCACGGCTGAACGCGACGTCGAGGACTTTGGCCGTTTCGGCTTCAATGACAAAGCCTCCTCGGTCGATGTTCGAGGCGAACGCTGGGAAATCTGCGAAGACATCCGATTCGGTGGGCGGTGCATCGTCCTGCGGCAGGGTCAATACCCGAACCTGTCCTCGTTTGGCTTTAACGACCGCGCGTCGTCGGCACGTCCCGTGGGCCGCGACGAGCGCGCTTCGGACAACCGTTATGGGCCACCGCCCGTTGCGCAGGTCAACACCAGACCCGGCCCGGTGATCACCTTCTACGAACATGACGGGTTCCAGGGCCGGTCCTTTACGACCGACCGGGACATCGGAGATTTCAGCCGGGTTGGCTTCAACGACCGGGCGTCGTCCGTCGAGGTGCGCGGTGAGCGCTGGGAGGTCTGCGAAGACGCCCGCTTCGGCGGTCGCTGCCTGATCCTGCGTCCGGGCCGCTACGCGAACCTGTCGTCGATGGGCATGAACGACCGGATCTCATCGGTGCGCGCTATCAGCAGGGACTTCCGCGTCGAAGACAATCGGTATGCGCCTGCCTACGCGCCGGACTATCGCCGGCGCCCCGAGGAGCAACTGTTCCAGGCCAACGTCATCTCGGTGCGCGCTGTCGTGAGCAACGCGCAGCAACGGTGCTGGGTCGAGCGTGAACAGATCGGCCAGGACCGCACCAGCGCCAATGTTCCGGGGGCAATCGCCGGAGCCGTGATTGGCGGCATCCTGGGTCACCAGGTCGGCGGTGGCAGCGGCAGGGACGCCGCCACGGCCGTAGGGGTGATCGGCGGCGCCGCGATTGGCGCGAACGTCGGCCAACCGACATACACGCAGGACGTCCAGCGTTGTGATCGACCGGTCGCGCAAGCCCGCCCCGACTACTGGGATGTTGCGTACGTGTTCCGGGGCCAGGAGTACCACGTCCAGATGACCTCACCGCCGGGCCCCACGCTGGTCGTCAACGCCAGCGGCGAACCCCGGGTGTAACTTCCCGTTAATGAACACTCGCAAATCGCTTGCCACTGCCACCGCGGCCGTTGCCCTTCTCACGGTTGCCGGGTGCGCGGTGACGCGGGGCCAGGGGACCGTGGGCGCCAAGAGCGGCAGCGAGTAGAGCAATGCCGAGATGATCGCGTGGAAGGTCGGTGGCGTGAAGTCCGTCAAGAACGAGATTTCAGTCAGCCCCTGATGAGGGCGCTGGTGCTGCAGGCGCCGCTGCATCGGTGGTGAGCGTCAGCAGGATGTCGGCGTACCAGGCACAGTTCAGGCCGAGCGACTCGTCCAGCTGGAGGTCGCGGCTGCCCATGTCCATGCGCGATGAGTGAACGCCCAGCAGCTTCCATGGCAGCTGCGCGTCGACGCCTGCGCTGCGCATCACCACCGGGGCACCGCTGGTGCCGCGGTGCGTCCTGGCATCCGTGAGGAAATAGCCCTGGCCCTGGAATCGCAGGCCGAAGGACGAGGCGATCACCGCCTGGCGAACCACTGGCAAGTGATGCAGTGCGTCGTGGAACCCCAACGGGAAGCCAACGACCAGGAGCGAACTGCCTACCTCCACTTCCTGCAGTGAGCGCTGCAGGTGCGCGGGCGTGAAGCAATACAGGGCCACGGATGCTGGCAGTGCGGCGCGCTCCAGTTCGATGACGGCCACGTCGATTTCACCGGCCGCATCGCGCCCCTGGCGCCAGATGCTCTTGCCGTTGCGATACAGCAGCACCGACAACCCGGTCGACTGCGTGAGGTTCTTGGCGTCGGTGTGCACCTCGATCTCGATCCGATCGGGGAAGTGCTTGGTCGGCTTGTCGATCAGCACATGGCGGCTGGTCACCAGGAACAGCCGGTCGTCGCGCTCGAAGAAGAATCCGCTGGCCCCTGTCAGCAGGCGGGTGCCTTCGAACGTGGAAACGCGGGCGGTGGTGAGAAGGAGGGATTCGATCACCGGAAAGAGTCTACCTTGAGGCTGCCGCCACCGTCGGCTGCACGATTCCTTCGCTGGTCAAATGCAGCACGCGGTCAGCCCGCGCCGCGGCGACAACGGAATGGGTGACCAGCACCAGCGAAGCACCGTGCTCGCGGGTCTGGGCGAACAGCACATCCATCACTTTGGCCGCAGTGCCAGGATCGAGATTCCCGGTAGGCTCGTAGGCCAGCAGGAAGGCCGGCCTGTGCACCAGTGCCCGGGCAATGGCCACCCGCTGCAGCTGGCCGCCGCTCAATTCCTGGGGCAGACGCGATCCCAGCCCCTGCAGCCCCACTGCTTGGAGCATCGCCTGCACTCGCGCGTCATCGGGCCGTTTAAGCAGCATCAGCGGCAGCCCCACGTTCTGCGCCACATCCAGGTGAGGCAGCACATGAAAGGCCTGGAATACGAAGCCGATCCGCTGGCGGCGCAGCAGCGCACGCTCGTCGTCGTTCAGGCCCGCGAGGTCGATGCCGTCGATGGCGACCGAGCCTTCGTCCCAGTGGTCCAGCCCGGCCAGGCAGTTGAGCAAGGTCGATTTGCCGACGCCCGACTCACCGACGATGGCCACAAACTCGCCGGCCGCGACGTCCAGCGACACGTTGGCGAACACCGAAGTAGCGCCATAGCGCTTGGCAAGGTTGCGCACCGCGAGCGTCATGCGATAGCCCCCACGCGTCCCATCAGCTGCTCCAGCACATCGGGCGCGTCGCACGCGATGATTTCACGCTGCGGCATGCTGCGCAGCCAGGTCAGTTGCCGCTTGGCCAGCTGGCGCGTGGCGAAGACGCTCTTGTCGCGCAGCTGCTGCATGGGCCACAGGCCGTCCAGCGCCTCCCATGCCTGCCGATAGCCGACGCAGCGCATGCTGGGCAGATCGGCTGACAGATCCCCGCGCGCACGAAGGGCCTGCACCTCGTCCAGAAAACCGCCTGAAAGCATCGCATCGAAGCGTTGCGCGATTCGCTCGTGCAACCAGCCGCGCTCGCGGGGTTCCAGCGAGAACAGTGGCACCGCGACTGCGTTGCTCTCACTGCGGCCACGGGCGCCGTGGAAAGCCGACAGTGGTTGACCCGAGACACGGAAAACTTCCAGCGCTCTCTGGATGCGTTGTGCATCATTGGGCGCCAGGCGGGCCGCGGTGACCGGGTCTATCCGCGACAGTTCGGCGTGCAAGGCGGGCCAGCCCAGTGCCTGGGCCTGTGCAGCCAGCGCAGCGCGCACGCTTGAGTCAGCGGCGGGCATGGCATCGAGCCCATCGAACAATGCCTTGAAGTACAGCATGGTGCCGCCCACCAGCAGCGCCAGCTTTCCTCGCGCATTGATCTGTTTGATCAGCGTGTGTGTTTCGGTGACGAACTCGGCCGCACTGTAGGCTTGGAGCGGATCGCGGATATCGATCAGGTGATGCGGAATGTGCATTCGCTGCAACGGCGTTGGCTTGGCGGTTCCGATGTCCATGCCGCGATATACCAGTGCTGAGTCGACGCTGATGATCTCGGCGTCGTGCTCGCGCGCAATCGCCAACGCGGCCCCGGTTTTGCCCGCCGCGGTTGGCCCGGCCAATGCCAGCGCCTTCAGTTCAGACACGCCGCACGTCGCCATATCGCTGCACCAGCGTCCACGCCACCAAGGCGATGCACGCGCTCCAGAACCAGAGGCCGTTGGTCAGCGCAAACACGGTGCCGTCCAGTCGCAAGCCAACCCAGCCGCCTACTGCGAAGGCCGTGACCATCATCATGAATCCGTTGAGAGCCGAGGCCGCGCCCGCCGCATGGGGGAAGGGGCCGACGGCACCGCTCTGGCCGCAAGGCTGGTGCACGCCGTGCGCCAGCATGAAGAGGTACATCGGCAGCATCACGGACCACACCGAGTGCAGCCCGGCCAGCGCCAGGCCGCCAGCCAGGGTGCCGCCGGACAGCGTCAGCACCGCGGCGATCGCCACCGAGCGGCGCACGCCGAAACGAGGCAACAGCCGGCGGCACACGAAGGTGCCCAGGATGTACACGAAAGCGACCGAGAACATCACCAGCCCGTACTCGGTGCGGGTCAGGCCCAGCGGCTTGATGAACACAAACGACGATGAGGCCAGGAACGTGAACAGGCCGGCATACGATGCGGTGGACAGAGCTGAATAAGCCAGGAAGGTCGGATTGCGAAGGATGACCCACCAGGTGCCGATCAGCTTGTGCGGCCGCAGCGCCAGCGGGTTCCGGCGTGGCGCCGTTTCCTCGAAGCGCAATGCCACGATGGCCAGGGTCACTGAGCCGAACACCGGCAGTGCCGCCAGCGCGTAGCGCCAGCCGAAGGCGTCAGACAACAGGCCTCCCACGGGAGCACACAGACACGCAATGAAGCCCAGGCCGGTGAGGCCGCGGGACATGGCCCGGGCTCCGGCCTCCAGCGTGTACAGGTCTCGCACGATGGCGCGCGCACTCATGACAGCGGCTCCCATGGCAGCGCCCTGCAACGTGCGCCAGATGACCAGCAGCGCCATCGAGCCGGCCAGCGCGCATCCGACCGATGCCAACGTGTAGGCCGTCAGGCCCGCCAGCAACACGGGGCGCCGCCCGAACCGGTCGGACAGCGGTCCCCAGACCAGTTGCGAGCAGCCAAACGCCAGCAGCAGCGCCGTCAGTGTCAGCTGGGCTTGTGCCACTGGCGCCCCGAAACCTTCGGTCAGCGATGGCAGGGCCGGCAGGTACAGGTCGGTGGTCACCGGCTGGATGCCCAGCAGCAACGACAACAGCAGCACGACCAGGCCGGGTGCCATGCCAGCGGCCGCGCCGGGAACGACGGTCTGAGGCACGGAGGACATCAGTGGACGGGTTGCAGGCGAATGCGACGGGCTTTCTCCTGCGCCTGTGCGTCGTCAATTTCGCGCAAAACGCCGCTGACGTCCACCGCACCGCCCTTGCGGACGAACCGGCCGGACAGCATCACCTGCGGGTGCAGCATGCCGCGCTGGTACAGATCCCAGATTTCGCCGCCGAAGTCAGTCTTCAGCAGTTCGGGTGCGAAGCCGCCGAAGAAACCGCGCAGGTTGGCCACATCGCGCAGCAGCATGCGTTGGGCGTGGTTATTGCCCGCAGCATCCACGGCCTGCGGCAGGTCGATGATGACCGGGCCGCTGGCGCCCAGCAGGATGTTGAACTCCGACAGGTCACCATGCACGACCCCGGCGCACAGCATTCGCACCACTTCGGTCAGCAGGGTGGCGTGGTGTACGCGTGCCTGCTCTGGCGTCAATGCCACGTCGTTCAACCGCGGTGCCGCGTCGCCGTGCTCATCGGTAACCAGTTCCATCAGCAATACACCGTCGCAGAAGTTATACGGCGTTGGCACCCGCACGCCAGCGGCAGCCAGGCGATACAGGGCATCGACCTCGGCGCTCTGCCAGGCCTGTTCCTGCGCTTCACGCCCGAAACGCGTTCCTTTGGCCATGGCGCGGGCCAGCCGGGAATTCTTGACCTTGCGGTTCTCGGTGTAGTCAACCGCCTGGCGGAAGCTGCGATGGGTGGCCTCCTTGTAGATCTTGGCGCAGCGGGTTTCTTCGCCGCATCGCACCACGTAGACCATGGCCTCCTTGCCGCTCATCAGCTGCCGCACGACCGTATCGATCAGGCCTTCTTCGAGCAAGGGCTGCAGTCTCTTGGGTGTTTTCATGGGCTCCATTTTGCGCTGCGGCGCCAATTGCCGCTGCCAGCAAAGACACTGCTGGCCCATGGATGGCGGCCAAGCCTCATACTTGGGCTCAACTGAAAGGCAACTATGAGCGATTGGTCCGAAGAAATCGCGGTGGCTACGGCTGTGGCCGAGCGCACGCAAGCCGCGGAAAACGTGGCCGAGGGGAAGTTCGATGCCGTTCACGCGACTGCGAAGGCCGCAGGCGAACCTGAGCACGCTGTCACGACAGGAGAGTTTCGTGACTGGATGGCCGCCCGCCATGCAACCGATGCGGCCTGGGGCACCTGGTCCACGGTGATGGACGGCCGGCCGAAATAGCCGCGCGGGCGCGTCATAATGGCCGGCGCTGCGTGGCCCCACATGGCTTCTCCCGCCCCCCGTATCGCCCTCATTCACGCCACGGCACTGGCGGTCCAGCCCATCGAGTCGGCGTTCGCCCGGCACTGGCCACAGGCACACCGCATGAACCTGCTGGACGACAGCCTGTCTGTCGACCGGGCGGAGGCAGGCTGTCTGACCGATCCGATGGTGCAGCGCTTTATTGACCTTGCCCTCTATGCGCGCAGCACCGGTTGTGGGGGCATTCTGTTCACCTGCTCGGCATTCGGGCCAGCGATCGAGGCTGCAGGCGTGGCCGTGGGTCTGCCCACGCTCAAGCCGAACGAGGCGATGTTCGACCAGGCGCTGGCGGCCGTCGGCCCGCAGAGCGGCGCCCGCATGGGACTGATTGCCACTTTCGAGCCTTCGATCGTCTCGATGTCGGCCGAACTGATTGCGATGGCCGCGCAGCGCGGCCGCACGATCGAGTTGCTTGCCGAGTTCGTCCCCGAAGCGATGCAGGACCTGGCCCGTGGCCAGGCCGATTTGCATCATCGCAAAATTGCGTTGGCCGCGCGCAAGCTGCGCGATTGCGATGTGGTCATGCTGGCGCAGTTTTCGATGGCACAGGCCCTGCCCGCCGTTCAGGCCGAACTGACTTGCACCGCGCTCAGCAGCCCAGATTGCGCTGTACTGGCCCTGCGCCGGGGGATGGAACATGACTGAATCGCGCGTCGCCTTTTCGCAGCTCAAGCTGTTCGTCACGGCTGCCATGGCCCACCTTGGACTGCCCGCTGCCGATGCCCAGGTGGTCGGCCGCTTGATGGCCGAGGCCGAGTTGCAGGGCTCGGACGGTCACGGCGCGATCCGCGTGTTGCCGTATGCGCGGCGCATCCGGGCCGGTGGCATCAACCTGCACCCTGACATCAAGGTGATCCAGGAGCGCGCGGGCATGGCTTTGCTGGACGGCGACAACGGCATGGGCCACCTGGTCATGGCAAGGGCTGCACAGATGGCCATCGAGAAGGCGCGTCAGTGCGGGATCGGCTGGGTGGGTTCGCGTCTGAGCAATCACGCCGGTCCGGCGTCGCTGTATGCCTGCATGCCAATGGCGCACGACATGATCGGCCTTTACTTCGCCGTGGGCAACGCCAACCACCTGCCACCATGGGGCGGACTGGACATGCTGCTTTCCACCAACCCGATTGCGGTGGCCGTGCCGGCAGGCGATGAGGCGCCGGTGGTGCTCGACATGGCCACCACGGTGGCGGCTTATGGCAAGGTCAAGGCCAAGGTGCAGCGCGGCGAGACGATGCCCGTGGGCTGGATGATCGATCGCCTCGGGCAGCCGCTGACTGACCCCAAACGCGCCGAAGAAGGTTTTCTGATGCCCATTGGTGGCTACAAAGGATACGGGCTGTCGTTGATCGTCGGCTTGCTGGCGGGCACGCTCAACGGCGCGGCCATGGGCAGCGAGGTGATCGATTTCAATCGCGACCAGGCCAGCATCACCAACACTGGCCAGGCTGTCATGGCGATCGATGTCAGCGCGTTTGGCGACGTGCCCGCGTTCAAGGCGCGGGTTGACCAGCTGGTGCGCGAGCTGCGTGCCAGCGAACGCATGCCGGGTGTCGAGCGCATCTGGCTGCCTGGTGAGCAAAGCCATGAGCGACGCATCGCCAATCTGCGTGATGGCATTGCGCTGCCGGCCGCCCTGCGCAAGCAGCTCGATGAATTTGCCGCTGAGGCCGGGATCCCCGCCTTGCAGGCCCTGTGAAACCACGGAGACCAACCCATGACAACGCGACATCGCCGTCACTTCGCCGCGCTCGTGTTGGCTGCGCTGTGCGCGGGCTCTGCGCTGGCCCAGACCACCGCCGCCGGCTATCCCAGCCGGCCCATCCGCATGATCGTGCCGCTGGCCGCCGGTAGCGCAGTGGACAACGCTGCCCGCATCCTCGCCCAGAAGATGGGGCAGAACATGGGGCAAGCCTTCGTCATCGAGAACCAGCCGGGCGCTGCCGGCCTGATCGGCGCCGAAAGGGTTGCCAAGTCCGCACCCGATGGCTACACGCTGGGCGGCTTCAACGACAGCATCATGACCATGGTGCCCAACATGCAGGCAAAAATGCCGTGGGATATCCTGCGTGATTTCGAGCCGATTTCGCTGGTCGCGACAGTGGAATGGGGCCTGGTGGTGGGCGCCGATGCGCCCCAGCGCAGCGCGGCTGATTTGATCGCCAGCGCTCGCAAATCGCCAGGCCAGATCAACTACGGCTCGGGCGGCAACGGCAGCCCGCAGCACATTGCGATGGCCCTGTTCGCCTCGCAGGCAGGAGTTTCGATGATGCATGTGCCCTACAAGGGTGCGACCCAGGCGGCCATGGGCGTGGCGAGCAACGAAGTGCAGGTGGCTTTCCAGGGCATCGCCACCGTGAACTCGATGGTGCGCGCCGGCAAGATGCGCCTGATCGGCGTCACCACGCCGCGACGCATGCCCCAGTTCCCCGAGGTGCCGACGGTTTCAGAGTCGGGCCTGCCCGGCTTCGAATTCAACTCATGGTTCGCGCTGATGGCGCCTGCCGGAACGCCCAGAGCCATCGTGCAGCTGCTTCAGGCCGAAGTTGCCAAGGCACTGGCCGATCCTGAGGTGCGCGAAAAGCTGGTGGCGCAAGGACTCACGCCGCGCGGCAGCACCGCCGAGGAACTGGGCACGGCGACGCGGGCGCAACTGGCCCGTTACGGTGAGCTGATCAAGCGGGCAGGGATCACGGCGGACTGAAAATCCGCGTGTCGGTGGTTCGATTCCGCCCCATCCCCGGGCTCGACGCGGCAGCTATCCAATAGTCCATGAAGCTGACCTGCCAGACTTGATCGTCCCCAGGCGCAACCACCAGACCGACAGACGGCTCAGGCGTGCGCGCTGGCGAAGCAACTCGATCCAGTTCAACCCCAACAAGGATCGAATAACCTTGCAACCGCGGACTTCCTCAATTCGAGTGGTACGGCGGTAGGGGGCCGGTCATACTCATCAGATGCCTTAAGCACTACTGATCGCGAGATCAGTCAGCTCACGGTCAGTTCAGCGGCGAGATAATCACATTGGCATGCACGGCCACGTGCGTTAGCGCCCAAATCTTGCGCCACCGAATTCGAGAAACTTGACCGCGGTCAAGAGCGCTTAGTAAGCACGAAGCGGACTATTGGCTCGCCGCATGTAAGTCCCGTGTTCGCGACGAGTAGCTCGAAGAAGCAACTACCAGGAGACAACTATGAACATGAAGCGAACCGCCGTCGCGAGAGTCTGCGCCTTGGTGGTTGGTGCATCCAGCCTCGGCCTGTGTAGTGGCGCGAGCGCACAGTCCAGCAACGAGGAGATGAAGCACCAGATCGATTTGTTGCAGAAGCAAATTGAGATGCTCAAGACTCGTCTCGATAAGCTCTCAGAGCAGCAGAACGCGGCGCCATCAGCACCGGCTACGCCTGTGGCTTCGGGCGGCCGCGATTTCCTGGAACGCGCGCCGGGGGATGGCATCACCTTCAAGACACGGGGTGGGGAAGTATCCGTCTATGGGAATCTGGACCTTTCCCTGGACACAAGCACCAAGGGCATCTCCGGCATGATGGCGGCGGACGGAAGCACGCCAGTGGGCAATGGCGGATGGATGTCTGCGGTCTCGACGAACCTGTCCTATGTTGGGCTGCGTGGCTCGCAATCTCTGGGAAGCTACCCTGCCAATTTCGTGTGGCAACTCGAGACGCAGATCGACGTTTCCGCGACATCTGGCACCAGCGCGAGCAACAGCAACACTAGCAGCGTCGTCAAGGGTGGACTGACGTCGCGCAACAGTTTCATTGGATTGGGCTCGCCGGACTGGGGCACGATCAAGATCGGCAAGACGGATGCGCCGTACAAGACTTCCACCGCCTCCATGAATCCCTTCTCGGGGATGCTAGGTGATTACTCGGTCATCATGGGCAATTCCGGCGGAGACAACCGGGTTGAGTTCGGTACCCGCCTGGATCACGCGATTTGGTACGAATCGCCCAATTGGAACGGATTCAGTTTTAATGCGTTGGTGGCCCCTGGGCAGAACCGGGCGACCGATAACAGCAACCTCGCCGGCGGTGAAGGCGATTGCGCGGGCGGAAACGTCCCCGGCAGCGGAGGATTGCCCGTGGCCTGCAACGACGGCGCCTACGGCACCGCTTACAGCGTGAGTGCCGGCTATCGAAGCGGGGGCTTATACGTGACCGGGGCTTATGAGTTGCACCGCCAGGTCAACCGGACCAGTGACCTGGGAACCTACGACGCAAATGACATCGCTGACGAAAGAGCAGCAAAAATCGGTGCCCAATACAGGTTTGCTACCGGCACCACGGTCAGCGCGATCTATGAAAACCTGAAGCGCAGCGTGCCTGGTTATCTGGACATTCAAAATGAGCGTACCCGGACGGGTACGTGGTTGGCCGTGAGCCAGGACCTCAACGCCAATGACAGCTTGCATTTTGGTTGGGCGCATGCCAAAGCGACGCCTGGCGACCCAGGCGCTCACAACACGTCAGGTGGTGCCAATCCGGACAATGCGGCCAATATGTTTACGCTGGCCTGGAAGCATCGGGTCGACAAGAACTACAGCTATTACGCCAACTACGCGATAACGGCCAATCATCGCGACGCACACTACGACCTGGGTGCTGGCGGACGCGCTGTCACGACGGATTGTCACGACGCCAGCAATCCTGATACGAGCGGCTTTGATCCAAATGGAAACGCCCCGAAATGCTGGGCTGGCAGCAGGCTTCAGGGTGCGAGCGTGGGCTTGAAGTACGTCTTCTGAGTCTGAGCCGCAAGCTATGGCGGTTTACTAACCGCGGCATGGAAAAAAGGGGACCGATGCCGCGGTCTTCGCCGGCTTAAGAGCAAGCCTTGCCGTGATCGGCATGGGCCCCGGCTGTCTTGGCCGCTGCTTCGGTCATGTATTCGCCTTTCTTGGTCTTACCGTAGTACTTTGTCCCGGAGCAGTGATAGACCTTCGAACTGGTATTGACCCACACTTGGCCAGGACCTCCACCAGCAGCTGGCGCGGCCGTAGGTGCCGGTGCGGCGGCCTTGGCGGCCGCGGAAGCAGGCTTCGTCGCCGCAGCAGAGGGTGCGGACGCCGCTGCTGCAGTCTTTGCGGGTGCAGCTGCCGGGGCAGCGCCGAACCAGTCCTTCACTCCCTTGTGGCCCGCACAGGCGCCCTTCTTGGTGTCGTTGGACGTATAGGAACCGTCATTGCACAGTCCCGTCGAGCCAGCAGGCGCAGCGGCGGGGGGCCTGGGCAAACGCCGCACTCGATGCGAGCAGGACTGCGGTGGCGGTGAGGGAAAAAAGAAACTGCTTCATTCGGATGCTCCTGAGTTAAGCCAAAGCACGGGGCAAGTTGCCCAAGGCCAGACCATCGTGGTTCTCCCCGAAACGAGTGTAGCGCGCAGGTCAGCCGAGCCCTGCGCGAACCGGAGCACTTCGATGCTAGAGTGGATGGAAAGTATCTTCTTAGGAGGTGATCGAATGGATGCGCAGCAGCTGGTTTCCGAATTTCTTTCCTCCGCGCAGGGTGCACAGGCCACCCAGGCGCTCAGCGCACAAGGCTTTAGCGAAGCCGACGCACAGCAACTATTGAGTCACGCGACCACAGCCGCACACGAGCACGTCGAGGAGCAGAACTCCGGCCTTTTGGGTGACCACGCAGGCAAGAGCTTCTTCGCAGGCTTCGCCGCGGGCCTGGTTCATGGGGATGGGTTCTTCAAGTCGCTAGTCGATGGCGGTGAAGGCCTCATGACCGGACGCGTGGCCGAATCGCTGGCAGCTCGCGCGGGGCTTGATCCATCCACGGCGTCCACCGTTGCCGCCGCGGCCACTCCTTACGTAGTCAGCTTCCTCAAGCAGAAGTTCGCCTAGTGCGAAACGGCCCCATTCTTGCAAAATTGAAACTCCGTGAGTGTGGCTAGGCTTGCTGCTTCAACAGATCCACTGGTCCGTCAATTGCTTTCCACGCGGCGTGTCCGCCGCGCATATAGCGGGCGTCGTAGCCAGCCTCACGCAGAGCGATTGCGGATTGGCAGCCGATGTGAAACCCGTAGACGCAGAAGGTCACCACCGGTTCGTCTTTCGACAGCGTGGTGATCCATTCCGAGATGCGCTCGGGATCGCGCCAGACAGCGCCAGAGGCGATTTCGTTGGCCTTGGTGGTGTAGTGGCGTGGCCGGGTGTCGATGAGTTGCACTCTTTTCCCCGATGTCATCATGGCGCGCACTTCCTCGGGTGCGATGGACGGAAGGTCACCGAACTCGGGCTGCTCCAGCTTCAGGGGCGGCGCAACATTCAGCGCGCTGGCCAATCGCGCCTCGACCGCGTCCCAAAGGATGTTGCGCATGAAGGCGGCGATGTACGCAGTCTGGTTCGCACCGAATTCAATGGTGTAGGCATGCTCGTACATATCCAGCGCCAGGATGGGAACAGCGCCTGAAATGCCTTGCGCGTACTCGACAGCGCACTGGTTGATCAGCCGACCATCCCGGGGCACGTAGCACAACACGATCCAGCCCGATTCGCCGCCCAGCGATTCGGCCAGTGCCATGAACTCCTGGCGCCAGCGATCGACCGATCCGAAATCGCGGGCGAGCGCGGCTGACAGAGGCGCAGGGACGGATCGCCCGTCTCCACCCAGGCTGGCGAAGTAGAGTTCGTGCAGCAGGGTTGAATTCAGAAGGCTGGCCTGTTCGCGCTTCAGGCGCCCCAGAAGCTGGGGCGCAACCGACGCGATGTCGAGTGTCGCCAGCTCCGCTGTGACGGCGTTGAGGCGGCGCACGGCCGAGCCATAGTTGTGTTCATAGTGGCTTTCGATCAGACGCGGCTGAATGCCGTTCAAGGTCCAGGGGCGGCAGAACAGGGGCGCTACGCCGTAAATCATGGTGGGGCTCCTTTGGTGTGTAGCGAAGTTTACATTAATGTATGATTAGCTACATGATTCCGACTCATCCGTCATGGTTATTGCTGATCGTCTCGCTGCCCACCTCCAGCGCCACGGGCCGCATGCGCATCTGGCGGGCGCTAAAGAGCCTGGGCTGCGTGGCCCTGCGCGACGGTGCCCATCTGCTGCCCGCAAGCCCTGCGCACGAGGAGGCGCTGCAAGCACTCGCCGATGAGTGCAGCCGCGAGGGCGGCAGTGCGTGGCTCATGGCGATCCAGGCCCGGTCTGCGGACGAATCGGCCACCTATCGCCAGCTGTTCGACCGCAGCGAGGACTACGCTGAACTGCGCAAGACCTGGCGCGAGGCGAACCCGGGGATGGGCACGCCAGGCGCGCCAGAGCTCGCCCGGTTGCAGCGAAAGCTGCAGCGCGAATACGACGCGGTTCGGGCAATCGATTTCTTCCCCGGCGAAGCGAGTGTCGAGGCCGAGGCGGCCTGGACCGACCTCAACAAGCGCATCGACGGTGTTCTATCGCCCGACGAGCCGCATGAGTCCGAAGGCCGGATTCCCCTCCTTGATCCCAGCCAGTACCAGGGCCGCACCTGGGCAACGCGCCGGCGCTTGTGGGTCGATCGTGTTGCCAGTGCCTGGTTGATCCGCCGGTTCATCGATCGCGACGCGCGGTTTCAGTGGCTGGCCAGACCCTCCGATTGTCCGAAGCGAGCGCTTGGCTTCGACTTCGACGGGGCGACGTTTACCCACGTTGACGATCGCGTGACTTTCGAGACATTGATGGCCAGCTTCGGGCTCGACACCGACCCAGGCCTGGCGCGCCTGGCCACGATCGTGCACGCGCTGGACATCGGGGGCGAGCCGGTACCCGAAGCGGTTGGCTTCGAGGCCGTGATCGCCGGGGCGCGCGAGCGCTTGGTCGACGACGACGCCCTGTTGGCAGAGATGAGTACGGTGCTCGATTCACTGTACGCGCACTTCGCGCGTGAGGTCAGGCGGGGAAGCGACAAGGGAGGCAACCGATGAGTGATGTCGCCACTTACTCTCTGTGGCAGATCGTGCGCTACATGCTGGCGCTGGGGACCTGGGGGTTCGGCGGGCCGGTGGCGCTGGTCGGCTACATGTACCGCGACCTGGTCGAGCGGCGGCAATGGATCTCCGAGGGCGACTACAAGGAGGGCATGGCGCTGTCCCAGCTGATGCCGGGTCCGCTGGCGGCGCAGCTGGCGATCTACCTCGGCTACGTCCACTACCGGGTGCTGGGCGCCACGCTGGTCGGCCTGGCCTTCGTGCTGCCCTCGTTCCTGATGGTCGTGGCCATTGGCGCGGCCTACACCGCCTACGGTGGCATCGCCTGGATGCAGGCCGTGTTCTACGGCGTCGGCGCCGCGGTGATCGGCATCATCGCGATGAGTGCCTATAAGCTGACGACCAAGAACATCGGCAAGGACAGGCTGCTCTGGGCGATCTTTGCCGTCAGCGCTGCGATGACGGTGATCACCAAGTCCGAAGATGTGTGGATCTTCCTCGGTGCGGGCGTACTGGTCTGGATGCTGCGGGCGCCGCCGAAGTGGTTGTCGGGCGGCACCGTGAGCAGCATGGCCGCGCCGATCATCGCCTTCTTTGCGATCGACGCGCTCGACTGGCACAAGCTCGGGCAGGTCGGGGCCTACTTCGCCTATGCCGGCAGCTTTGTCTTCGGCAGCGGGCTGGCGATCGTGCCTTTCCTGTATGGCGGGGTAGTGCAGGAATACCACTGGCTGACCGATCGCCAGTTCGTCGACGCCGTGGCCGTGGCAATGATCACGCCCGGCCCTGTGGTCATCACCACCGGTTTCATCGGCTACCTCGTATCGGGCTTCTGGGGCTCGGTGGTCGCAGCCGCCGCAACGTTTGTGCCCTGCTACCTCTTCACCATCCTGCCGGCACCGTATTTCAAGAAGCATGGCAAGCGGCCTGGTGTCGTCGCATTCGTCGATGGCGTGACGGCTGCGGCCATCGGCGCGATCACCGGCGCGGTGATCGTCATCGGGCAGCGGTCCATCGTTGACCTTCCCACCGCCGCGCTGGCAGGGGTCACTGTGGGTGTGCTTTGGCGCTTCAAGAAAGTACCCGAACCGCTGGTCGTGGTCGTCGCTGCGCTTGCCGGTTTGACCATCAACCTGCTTCACTGAAGGAACTCCCATGGACGCCTTGCCACAAGACTTGCCCTTCGACCCGGCCGCACTGCACGGTCTGTCCGACAAGCTGCTCGTCAGCCATCACCGCAACAACTACGGCGGGGCCGTCAAGCGCCTGAACGCGCTGCGCGCCGAACTCGCGCGCACCTCGTTCGCCAGAGCGCCGGGCTTCCAGCTCAATGGCCTGAAGCGCGAGGAGCTGATCGCCACCAACTCGATGCTGCTGCACGAGCTGTACTTCGGCAGCCTGGGCGGTGACGGACAGACCATGGAGCCGGCGATGAAGCTGGCGCTGGACGCCAACTTCGGTAGTTGCGAACGCTGGCAGGATGAGTTCGGCGCCATGGGCAAGGCCCTGGGCGGTGGCTCGGGCTGGG
Source organism: Burkholderiales bacterium (assembly GCA_025361305.1). GTDB lineage: Bacteria > Pseudomonadota > Gammaproteobacteria > Burkholderiales > Burkholderiaceae_C > Ramlibacter. The sequence goes on along the minus strand of JANYAN010000355.1, from coordinate 3,201 downwards.
TGCTGCTGGTGTTCCAGCCGCGCGAGGGCACGCTGGTCAACCAGTGGGCGGCCGACCACACGCATGCCGTGGCCGGCGGTGTGCCCATCCTGGCGCTGGACATGTACGAACACGCGTATCACATGGATTTCGGCGCGGCTGCCGGTGCCTATGTCGACGCTTTCATGGCCAATGTCGACTGGGCCCAGGCCTACCTGCGTTACCAGCACGCGGTGCATGCGGCCAGCGCGCCTTTCGGCGCCGCACAGAAAGACGCTGCGGATGCGATGTTGCTCGATGTGCGCCGGGCTGGCGTATTCGAGAAGGCCAGCGCGATGATCCCCGGCGCCAGCTGGCGCGACCCAGGCGCGGTGGCCGACTGGGCAGCCGACTTGCCCAAGGACCGTGAGGTGGTCGTCTATTGCGTCTATGGCCACGAGGTGGGTCGAGCCACCGCGATGCGGCTGCGCGCCGCCGGCGTGAACGCGCGCTACCTGGAAGGCGGCATCGACGGCTGGCAGGCCGCCGGCCACCCGCTGGCCGACAAGCCGCTGGGAGGTAAGCCATGACACACCCCGCATCACCCTCGGTCGCGCTGCTGTACCCCGGAGACAGGGCTGCGCGCGATGCTGCCGATCCCGTACAGAGCCGCTTCGCAGCCCTGTTTGACGCGTTCGCAGCGGCCGGCGTGCGCGCCGAGCCGGCCGTCTATCACGATGACTTTGCCGACGAGGTGGCGGCGCAACTGCGCCGGATGCGGGTCGTGCTGGTCTGGTCCAACCCCATCGAAGGCGGGCGACAGCGCGACCGGCTCGACGCGTTGCTGCGCGAAGTCGCCAACGCCGGGGTCAAGGTCAGCGCGCATCCCGACGCCATCCTTCGCCTGGGCACCAAGGATGTACTGTTCGAGACGCGCAAGCTGCCGTTCGGCAGCGACGTGCATCGTGTGGACAGCCTGGAGCAACTTGCTGCCGAGTTGCCGGCGCGGCTGCAACGCGGTGCGCGCGTGCTCAAGCAGTACCGCGGCCACAGCGGCATCGGGGTCTGGCGGGTCGAGTCCGTGGGTGGCGAGGCCGACGCGGGGCTGCTGAAATTGCGCCACGCCCAGCGCGGCAGTGAAGAAGAGCGGGTAGATATGGCGGGTCTGCTGCAACGCATGGCACCCTACTTCGAGCCGGCGCAGGGCGGCCACATGATCGACCAGGCTTGGCAGCCGCGGCTTGCCGACGGCATGGTGCGTGCGTATCTGGTGGAGGGCAGGGTGACTGGATTCGGCCACCAGGCCATCAACGCCTTGCACCCGACGGTGCAGCAGCCGGGTTCGCGCCTGTACGACGGGGCTGACACACCTGAGTTTCAGTTGCTGAGGCAGCAGCTCGAAGCCGGCTGGATCGAAAGCCTTCGCCAACAGGTCGGCCTCGCGCGCGAGCAGTTGCCGCTGCTGTGGGACTGCGACTTCATGCTGGGCAACACAGCGCCAGGCGAGCCGCAGGGTTACGTGCTGTGCGAAGTGAACGTCAGCAGTGTCTCGCCGTTTCCGCCGTCGTCGATTGCGCCGCTGGTCGAGGCGGTCAGGGCCAAGCTCTGAGCTGCACTTGTGGCGCGGCGCTGTGCCGGGCAGAATGCCGCCATGCAATCAGGCACACTTCTCGATGGAGCACCCAAAGGGCCGCAGTTGGCGGCGGATTCACTGGGTCTGGGCGAATCCGTGGTCATGGGAGTGGCCGGCACTGCGCCGGCATTCAGTGTCGCGGCGACTACAGCGACGCTGGTTGCTGCCGTGGGAACCCTGTCCGCCGGCAGCCTGCTTTATTGCGGGCTGATCATGTTCGGCGTGACCTTCGCGTTCATGCACCTGAATCGCGTCATCACCAATGCCGGGGCGTCGTATGCATGGGTCGGTGAAGTCTTCGGCCCCTTCTTCGGGTTCATCGCCGGCTGGTCGCTGCTGGTTGCCTCGGCGGTGTTCATGGTGTCGGGCACCATTCCTGCCGCGACCGCGACGTTGATTCTGATAAGCCCCACCCACGCCAGCGATCCGGCAAGTGTGTCGTTCGTTGCGGCAGGCTGGTTGATTGCGGTCAGCCTGGTCATCGTCAAGGGGATCAAGCCGACCAGTTATACGCAGGTCCTGATGACGGCCATCGAAGTGGGCGTGCTGGTGATCGTCATCGTGGCCGCCTTGGTCCAGTACCTGTCGCACCCGGCCCATGCCGTTTCGTGGCGCTGGTTCTCCCTGGCCGAATTCACGCCGTCGCTGTTTGCCACCGGCGCACTGACAGCTTTGTTCTTTTTCTGGGGCTGGGATGTCACCCTCAACCTGAACGAAGAAACCCGCGATGCCGCTCATGCCCCGGGGCGCGGCGCGGTGATTTCAATGGTCATCGTGCTACTGCTGTTCATGACGTTTGCGGCGGCTTGCCTGGTTGTGCTCACCGACGCGGAAATCGAGCAGTCAAGTACCAACGTCGTCTTCGCGGTCGCCGACAAATTGTTCCCGCGGCCATGGAGCTACGTGGCGGTGCTGGCGGTGATGCTGAGCACGATCGGAACGCTGGAGACCTCGATCCTGCAATTTACGCGCACGATGTACGCCAAGGGACGCGATGGCGCGCTGCACCCGCGTTACGCCATATTGCACAAGAGCTGGAAGACGCCGTGGGTGGCCACGAGTGTGATCGTCGTCTTCGGGCTGGTGCTGCTGTTTCTCTCGTCGTATTTCACGACCCTGAACGAGATCATCAAGGACTCGGTCAACGCGATCGGGTTCCAGGTGGCGTGCTACTACAGTCTTGCCGGATTCGCGTGCATGTGGCACTTCCGCAAGACGGCGTTCAAGTCGGTCGACAGTTTTCTGTTCCTGTTTCTGTGGCCGGCCGGCAGTGCGGCCTTCCTGACCTTCATTGCGCTCTACAGCATCCCGACGTTCGACCTGACGACCAACATCGTTGGCTTGGGCGGCATCGCGATCGGGGTCGTCCCCTGGTTACTTGGTCGGCGTCGCAGGTTGCGGTGAGGTTCCAGGGGCCGTGGCCCGCCGCGGTGGCAGTTCCTTCAGCCGGCTGGCGACGGCCTGCGCCAGGCGCGCCTTGGCCTGCGGATAGATGATCGATTCTTCGAGCGCGATATGGCCGCGGCACAGGTCCAGGAAAACCTCGACGTAGTGCAGAAACTCATCGGTGTCGACCCAGTCGTTGCCAGCGGCCAGGGCGCGCAACTGCG
>JANYAN010000328.1 GCA_025361305.1 Burkholderiales bacterium | reverse complement strand
AGCACTCCGTGCATGTTGACCGCGTACCGATTGACCAGTTGTGTTTCCATCATCTTGCCTCGTCAGCCATGACGTGGCATGGTATTACTTGTTTGGTTCCGGCTCGTCCGGCTTAGGAAACATCTCGCCTTCTTCCTCTTTAACGTGATGGTCGATGAACTCGCCCAGCACCGTGACCTTGGCGTCGTAGAGGTCGTCATCCGGTTCCATGTCCTTGATCTGCGCGATCAGATCCTTGGCGGACGCATGCTCGACTTCGGCTTCGTCCAAGAGGTCCTCATCTTCGTCCTCGCTCAGAGCTGCGCGAGCGGCCGGATAGAAAATCTCTTCTTCGATCGTGGCGTGCACAGTCAGCATGTCGCAGATGGTTTCGGCCAGCGCCCGTCGGTCGCTGCCCTCGGCATCGCCGTCGGCAAGCTTCTTGTATTGCTGAAACAAAGCCTTGACTTCGCGGTGATCGGCGGTCAGCAGCTGGACTGCGTTTTGTGGACCAGCGGGCTTTTTGGCGGACGCTGACTTGGCTGCGGTTTTTCTGGCTGTAGGCATTTCTACTCCTTAAAAGTTAATGGGAATGAACAAAATACGGCAGCGTCAGCAGCCGTCTCGATCTTTGACGCCGCCGCCTGCGAGCGTGCATACCATTTCTTGACGATCTCGGCGACATAGGTCGCGCAGGATGCCAGCAACAACGATGCGGCGCATAGCGCGCCGACGATCCAGCGACCTGGCTTCATTGGGCCGGCGCCGTAGCGGCCTGGGATGTAGCCGGCCGGCACGAGGGCCAGGGCGGCGAGCATTCGTTGGTGATTCACGAGGCTGATCGGTGAAAAAGACGTGGCTAGTTTGCCTTGGGTAATCCATTGGAGTTGTAGGAAACACGGCAATGATTTCGTAAGGCCCTTGCAGGTTTGCTTAAGCCACGCCTTCCTTGATGCAGATCGCTGCGGTGATGGGTGCGTTGCACATGGGCCGGGTGAACACATTGCCGGGCAAACAGGCAACGCGCGTGCCGCTCGATTCTGTATTTTTGCGCTGTACGCGAGGCATTTGCCTACATTCGATCAACTGCTATCGGCAATATGAATTGAAGGTCGGCTTTGCTAAATTGACACCCTTGTTGCGAAGGGGAATTCATGCTCGGCACGCTGGTCAGGATAGGTTTTCGTCTTTGGGTTTTCTCGAGGGTAGTGAAGTGGATCAAGGGCCATGAAGGGCCAGTTCGAGACCCGGCGGCCGGCCGCTAAGTTCAGCAACACATTTGTCTGAAGGCTGAAGCTGTGGCGACCTCAAAAACGGCCAAAAAGGCAATAAGCACCCGACCAATTGCTCCTGCGAAGCCGGGCTCTGGAACGGCGGAAAGACTGACTGAACGTCGATTGCCAGTCATGGAAGAGAGGCTCCAGATTGACAAAATCGAGGTCGATCTGGGGGGATACCGAATCGCCAAGCGGATAGAGACGCGCGACCAGACTATCGATGAGCTGTTGTGCAACCACCGCGTCGAAATCGAGCGCCGACCCATAGGCCTTCAGCTTCCAGGCAAGGACGCGCCCGAGGCGCGCTACGAAGGCGATACGCTGATCGTCCCAGTCGTCGAAGAGGTGCTGGTGACTGAAAAACGCCTCGTCCTGGTCGAAGAAGTCCGCATCACCCGCGTGCGCGGCACCTACCGCAAACCGCAGACAGTGAGCTTGCGCAAGGAAGAAATCTTTGTCGAACGACTGGCTCCCGAGGAGTCCTCCAAAGGCCAGTCTTCATAACCGCCGAGCTGACAAGGCAAGGCAATCTACGCCCCTGTAGGGGCTTTTCAAGGAGTAGTCCATGAGTTCAGTTCTGGTAGGAATGTTCGATACCCAGTCAGCTGCCACGCAAGCACGTGACAAGCTGACCGGCGCCGGTTTTGCGACCAGTGCCGTGTCGATGACCGGCGCCACTTCGACGCCCCCGTCGATACCCGCGACCCGCGGTACGGTGTCGGACGAACCGCATCACGAAGGCGGTATCGCCCGCTTTTTCGACAACCTCTTCGGTGGCAGCGACGAGAAAGACGATGTTCATCGTGCCGGTTACACCGACACGTATCAGGAAGCGTTCAAGCGCGGCTCTTACGGCGTGACAGTCACCGCCGCCAACGAGGCCGAGATGGACAAGGCCGAGCGGATCCTGAACGAATGCGGCGCGGTCGACATCGACGAGAAAGCCGAATCCTGGCGCAAGGAAGGCTGGGCCGGCGGCGCCGTGCCCGCCATGGCCGGAGCCAAAGGCATCGTATCGACACTGGAGGCCGGCGCCACGCGCAAGCTTCAGGAAGTCGAGGAACAGTTCAAAATCGGCAAGCGCGCGGTTGCCCGCGGCGGTGTTCGCATCTTCACGCGCATGACGGAAGTTCCGGTGACCGAGACGGTTCGCCTGCGCGAAGAGCATGCCAATGTGCAACGCACGGCTGTCGATCGGCCGGCCACCGAAGCCGACTTTGCGGCTTTCAAGGAAGGCAGCATCGAGGTTCGCGAAATGGCCGAAGAGGCCGTCGTCAGCAAGTCCGCGCGCGTAACCGGCGAGGTCGAGATTGGTAAAACCGCCACCGAGCGTGAAGAAACCATCCGCGACACGGTTCGCAAAACCAAGGTCGACGTTGAGCAACTTGAGGGCGACAAGATGAGCGGTGGAAAAATGACTGGCGGCAAGTCAAGCGGCGCCGCGGACACTGCGTACGCGAATACGGCGGGCTCGCTGAACCGCGATCCGCTGAGCGGCGAGGCGGGCGCGCACCCGATTGGCACCGGCGTCGGTGCAGCTGCTGGTGGCATCGCCGCAGGAGCGGCTGTAGGTAGCGTCGCCGGCCCCGTCGGAACGGTTGTTGGCGCCGCTGTCGGTGCCGTCGCTGGCGGTCTGGCTGGCAAGGGTGTCGCCGAGACCGTCGATCCGACGATCGGCAAGAGCACAAGCAAGGTCTAGCTGGACCATCCTCAAGCGCCGTCCCGGGTCCACTGAATCCGATTGAAGCTTGCTCGGCGCAGCGCTGCCGATTCTTCCGATTCAGTGGACTGGCTGGCCCCCGTGGCTTTCATCGTCTGGAGATACCGTGATAGAAATTCGCAAAGGCCAAGCCCCCGGTCACCTGGAGCGGGCGCAGTTCAGTGGTCGATTCCGCGCGGCATTCGAGGACCCGGCGTTTCGCGTTGAAGACGCGGCCATCGCCCGGCTGGAAGAAGTCGCCTGGGAGGCATATTCCGAAGGCCGCAAGTCGCCGGTGACGCAGAAGGCCGGTCCCGGGTATGCCGACCCCGACTACGACCTGTCCGTCGATTGGGTGGCTGCCAAGGCAAGGATCGACGCAGCGCAGCAGCAATGGGCCGACCCGGGCAGCCGGTCGCGTGTATTGTTGATCTGCGGCTCGGCGCGTAACGACGGAACCTGTCCCGGTGAAATGTCCAAGAGTTTCCGCTTGGCCGGCCTGGCGCGCGAAATCCTGCAGCAGGCGGACATTCAGCCCGACCTGCTGGACCTCAGTCTGCTCGCCTCCGAATACGGCCGCAACATTCACCCGTGCAAAGGATGCGCGTCGACTGCGATGCCGCTGTGCCACTGGCCGTGCAGCTGTTACCCCAACCACTCGCTGAACCAGACCAACGACTGGATGAACGAGATCTACGAACGCTGGGTCGCCGCGCACTCCGTCATCATCGTCTCGCCGGTGTACTGGTACCAGAGCCCGAGCCCGCTGAAACTCATGATCGACCGCCTGGTATGCGCCGACGGCGGCAACCCCGACCCCACCTCGACGTCGGGCAAGAAACCGGCCAAGGCCAAGGACCTGGAAATGGCCGGCTGGGACTACCCGCAGCACCTGGCCGGGCGCGCCTATGGGCTGATCGTGCATGGCGACGTGGCCGGCATCGAAGGTTCGCGGCGCGCTCTGTCGGACTGGCTCGACTGGATGGGCTTTATCGACGCCGGCGCACAGGCGCGGCTGGACCGCTACATCGGTTACTTCGAGCCGTATGCGACCAGCCATGAAACGCTTGACCGCGACACCGCCGTACAGGAGGAAGCGCGCAATGTAGCCCGCGCCGTGGCCAAGGCTGTTGTTGAACTACGCGCCGGCCGACTACAGGCGGTACAGGCGAAACTCAAAAGGCCACGACCGAAGTGAGCGATCGATCTTTCGACTAATAGGCAAAAACCGAAGCTCGTCGAACGCGGCGAGAGCGCACCTCGTTGGCGCCCAGGTAAGAGAAGACATCCGCATTTCGCCAACGCCTCAAGTGATCGGGTCGGTGGGGCACTCGTCTCCGCGGCTGTCCCCCGGCCTTTGGCCTCCTCCTTGATGCCGCTGCGCCGAGCACCCCACCGACCCGATCCTGCGAGCGTTGTGGGCATTCGGCCGCGCGCCCACATGCTGGCAGCCGTGGATGCTGGGGTGGGTGGCGCAGCGGCAGCAGGCGCGCGGTTAGCTGGTCGGGCGCCACGCCACGTAGCGGCAGCAGCTTGTCTTCCACCCACGGCGCAAGGCCTTCGCTGGACGCGTGTTCGGACTCGGGCAACAGCAAGGCAATGGTTTCGGCCAGGTCGCCCACGGCCTGGTAACTTTCTTCGAAAAGCCACTCCGGCACGCCGCCCGCCTGTATCGCCAGTTCACGCAGCAGCCTGGTCGGAACCAACTGGCGCGGTCGCCCTCCTCGCCCTCCTGCCAGGAAAAATGCCGCCCACGCCGCATCGGCCTGGGGGGCCGCGTGAAAGTAGTCCTGCAAAGCCGCAAGTTTGGCGTTGCTGCTGGTGGTGGCATCGAGCCGGGTATACAGATCGGCGAAGGCCTTCATGCGGACTCCACCGCGCTGGAGGGCGACTTGCCCAGCCCCGCGTTCGTATTCTCCGGCGATGCGTCAAGTGATGCATCCAGCGCCGCATCCCGGGCTTCTTCCTCGCCATATTCGGTGCTGAACACCTGCGCATCCAGGCCCTTTTAGCGCAACCAGCGCACCATCGGGTGGACCTGCCCATGCGTGACGAACACGCGCTGTGCGCCAGTGGCCGCCACAGCCGTCTGCAGTCCTGGCCAGTCGGCATGGTCGGATGCTGCCCACGTACTGGGTTGGTGGAAGGTACACGCCGGCTTCGCGGTAGATCGGCAGGCCAAAGATGGACTCGGCAATAAACGCGTGGCAACGAACATGCTCGAACGCTGCGCAAGTGCCGTCGTGCTCGAGCTTGTAATCGCCCGATATCACCCACACTTCGCCCCTGGATTCGAGCCGCACCTGTGCCGACCCCAGCACATGCCCGGCCAAATGCAGGCTCAGTTTTACGCCGTGATGGTGGATCGTCGCGCCGTACTCCAGCGTGTCGAGCCGGATATCGGCTCCGAGCCGGTGGCGCACTATGCGGACGCCCGGTGCAGCGGCCAGGTAATGGCTGCTGCCGTAATGCGCGTGGTCGCTGTGACCATGCGTGATGACCGCACGATCGACCGACCGCCACGGGTCGATATAGAAATCGCCGACCGGGCAGTACAGCCCTTCGGGACGCGCCACAACCAAATCCATCGTTTGCCAGATCGATACTTGCTTATCCGCCACAACCGGCTCGCGGGGAGGCCTACATCAAATCGCGAATCAACCGAAATGGTCCAGCGCCAGTTTTCCTGCGGCGGACGACACACCACTGACCAATGCGCCCCATGCCATGTCCATCAGGGACAGGCCAACCGGCCACTCCTTGAGCGTGGACAAATTGGTGAGGTCGTAAGTGGCATAGGCAAAAAAGCCG
>JANYAN010000316.1 GCA_025361305.1 Burkholderiales bacterium | reverse complement strand
TGTTCCTGGAGTTTGCGCACCTGCGTCGACACTGCCGGCTGCGTCAAATGCAGCTCTTGCGCGGCACGTGAGAAACTCAGATGGCGGGCCACCGCTTCGAACACCTTGAGCTGGCGCAATGTCGCGTTCTTCATGCGTGCGAGTCCTGATGACTCATTACCTTAAGGTTATGTATATCATAAAATAGTTTCACTATCATTTATCGTTATTCTTTTCTACATTTGCGTCAGGACATCTCAACCGACACCCAGGAAGACCATCATGTTCAACACGCTGCTTGACCAGATCGCGGCCGACCAGGCCACCGAAACGCATCGGCACGCCTATAACGCGGCGTTCGACGAGCTGGGCCTGGCCTGGCATTGGGATGCGTCTGTCTACGCACGCTTGCAGGCCGAGACCCGCGGCGCCGACGCCGTGCGCACCTACCTTGAAACAGAGCAGGCCCACTTGCTGCGCGCGTACGACGCACAGTTTCTGGTGGACGCGATAGAGGCGGCCAAGGCCCGATGCGATGGCGAAATGGCACACCAGCGGGCGCAAGGCGCCCCTGCCGGGATCAGGAACCGGTTCCCAGCAGCTTTCGCATAGCCTGGACAGCCGCGTCGTCCAGGCTGCTGAACTCGAACTTGGCGCCCAGGTCGAGCGCGCGCAACAGGAGCGGGTCGGCCGTCGTGAGGGAAACAAATCTGGAGTTCACCTTCTTCACTATGTCGGCGGGGACACCCGGATGGACATAGATGCCGTAGCCCCAGCTCGGCTGCGGTGCCGGCACAACGACCAGTTGGGCCAGGTGCATTCGCTCATCGCTGCCCACGTGGCCTTTCATGGTTGAGCCTTGCGCGGTCTGCAGCCGGGTGATCAGGCCGGCCCAGCGCTCGACCTGCCAGTGAAAGGCCGCCTTGGTCGGCAGGTAACTCTGGCCAAGCCCCTGCTGCGGCAGAACCTCCACGATAGGGCCGCAAAGGCCACTCGCCTTGACCAGCGCCGTGGTCACGCCGCTCTTGACGCCAAAGCAGGTCGTTGTCTTGAGTTTGGCCAGCACCTTGGCCTGCTGATCGGGCGGCAGGCTCTTGAGTTCGACCGGCTTGCCATCGCGCACCGTCCCCAGGTCGGCCACGATCAATACTGCCGCCTGAATCGGGTCGGTGTTGACAGCCACCGGCCGGTAACCGGAGGCCAACCCCACAACGGGGTTGCCATAGATCCAGCAAGGGGGCGACGGCTTCTTGACGGCCGTCAGCACATCCTGCGTTTCCTTGATGTTGAGCACCGGCAAAACGGACAGGCCCGTGGGCCTGACGAAATCGATCATCCCCTTGAGCGCGCTCTCGGTCTGCGACGTACCCTCGCCACGGATGACTTGCGGATTGAGATAGAGCCCGCCCTCGCACACCTGGGCCTGCGCGCAGGTCGCACCGAGAACGGCCAACAACATCAGTATCTTCTTCATGGTGTTCCCTATCGGAAGTTCAAGCATCGACCCTGCCCAGCCCCACTTTGCAACCAACTGTAAGCCCGGCGCGCGGCCCGCAGCACGGCTCACGTAAACCCGCACTGTAAACCGAACTTTTTCCAAAGTTGACCGCGGTCAAGAGCGATTGGCCTCTTTCTTTAAAAAATGCGCAGGCGGACAATCCAGCGACGCATTGGCGCACCGCCCAGGAATGCAGACAGAACATTACGGAGACACGAAATGGCAGATGCTGATACAGCAACGTTGAACCCATCCGCAGAGGATGCAAGCGCGGACCTTGCGAAGCAAGTGCTAGGGCCAATTGCCGGCAACCGCTGGGTCCAACTGGCCGCCGGCGTTACGGCGATGATCGTCATATCGAACTTTCAGTACGCCTTCACCCTTTTCACGCCAGGGCTGAAGACGCAGTTCGCGTCGGTTCCCTATTCCGACATTGCCCTGATCTACACCCTGTTCATCCTGTTTGAAACCTGGCCCGTGCCGGTTGCCGGATTTTTCATCGACAAATTCGGTATTCGCAATCTCATGCTTGTCGGCGCGGTCCTGATCTCGCTGGGATGGGTGGGCGGCGGCATGTTCGCCACGTCTGTCTTTGACCTGTATATCTACTACGGTGTGCTCGCCGGTACCGGCGCGGGCATCATCTATATCGCCACTGTCGCCAACGCCATCAAGTGGTTTCCGGACAAGAGAGGCCTGGCAGCCGGTCTGACAGCAGCGGGTTTCGGCGGCGGCTCGGCGCTGACACTGATACCCATCAGTTCCTCGATCGCGACCATGGGCTGGGCCGGTGCCATGACCGCATGGGGCATTGGCCAGGGCGTTGTCGCCATCGTGGCGGCACTGATCCTGTCCCATCCACCCAAAGGCTGGTTGCCCAAAGACTGGGTGCAACCGAAGGCCGTCGCGCAGACGCGAAAGGAATTTTCTGCGACCCAGATGCTGTCCCAGAAAGAGTTCTACATCATGTATGCCATGTTCCTCATGGTCTGCACTGGCGGATTGATGACCACCGGCAACATGTCGCAAATCGCCAAATCCCTCAACGTCTTCGACGCGAAGGTCATGGGCATCGCCATTGTCCCGTTCGTGGCGACGCTGGCCGGCGTTACCAATGCGTTCGCCCGAATCATGTGGGGTGGGATTTCAGACCGGTTTGGCCGCGAATACACGATGGCCTTTGCGTTTGCGCTTGAAGGCGTATTGATATTCCTCATGACCCAAATCGCCGGCAACCCGATTGCCTTCATGATCCTGATGCCGTTCGTATTCCTTGCCTGGGGCGAGATTTACGCCTTGTTCTCAGCGATCACCGGCGATGTCTTCGGCCCGAAAAATGCCTCGGGCAACTACGGGATCATGTATACGGCCAAGGGACTGGCTGCCATTCTCGCTGGCTGGGGTGCTGCCGCGGTGGCGGCCATGTATGCGGGTTCGTTCTCGGTTCCGTACTACATTGCGTCCGGGTTCGACCTCGCCGCAGCGGCCCTCGCCCTCTTCGTCCTGCGCCCCATGATCAGAAAGAGGATCGCCGGCGAAGCATGATTGCCGGTTCCCGCGTCAGATCTTGCCGCGCTGCTTCAGGCGGCTGAGGGTCTCGGCCGACAGATTCAGGTAGGCCGCCAGCTCCTTCTTGGGGATGCGGTCGAACAGTTCCGGGTGCTTGCGCAAGAAGCGGTGCACCCGGCCCGGCGCGTCCAGCAGATGCAGGGTGATCGTATGGGCCATGATTTCACTCATCAGCAGCATCACGGCGTGCTCGAAAACCTGCTTGACCTGCGCTCGCCGCTCCATGAAAGCCACCCAGTCGGGCAATGGCAATTTGGCGACGCGGGCCTTGGTCAGGCAGACGATGCTGTAGGGGGTGGGGGTCTTCAGGCACCACGCGGCATAGCTGGTTTCCATGTCGCGCTCATCGGCGAAGCGAAGGATCATCTCCTTGGCCTCCTGGTTGGCCACCACCCGCTTGAGGATGCCATCCAGGATGAAGTACTGCTCCATTTCGTGAACCCCCTGGTGCAGCAGGAAGTCGCCCTTGTTGCCGTCGACGATC
>JANYAN010000303.1 GCA_025361305.1 Burkholderiales bacterium | reverse complement strand
ATATTCACCGGCCATTTTTCTTGGGGATCGGTCCATCGGCATTGCGCCGGATCAATGAATTGGCACTACCCGGCCGCTGGCGGCGCCTGCAGAACCGGCGAGCCGGCATGCCGCCGACCCATCCCGCGCGGCGTTTATGGGAAAATCACTGGCGTTGCCCGCAAAATCATGGGCATTGCCCGCCATCCGCATCGCCGGACGGCCGCTCCGCTCTTGATCCCCCGGAGCAGCTGCCCCAGCTGTGCCGCAAAGGTAAACAATTCATGTCGTCCCCCAACCTGCACCCCATGCTCAACGTGGCCGTCAAGGCCGCCCGCGCCGCCGGCGCCATCATCAACCGCGCCGCGCTGGATGTCGAATCGGTCCGCATTTCGCAAAAGCAGGTCAACGATTTCGTCACCGAAGTCGATCATGCCGCCGAGCAAGTCATCATCGAGACCCTGCTGACGGCCTATCCGGACCACGGCATCTGGGCCGAGGAATCGGGCAAGACGCACGGCAAGCAAGATGCCGACCAAGTCTGGATCATCGATCCGCTGGACGGCACCACCAACTTCATCCACGGCTTCCCCATCTATTGCGTCAGCATTGCGCTGGCCGTGCGGGGCAAAGTCGAGCAGGCCGTGATCTACGACCCCAGCCGCAACGACCTCTTTACCGCCACCAAGGGCCGTGGCGCCTACATGAACGAGCGGCGCATGCGGGTGAGCAAACGCAACGACCTCCGGCAATGCCTGATTTCCACCGGCTTCCCATTCCGCCCGGGCGACAACTTCAACAACTATTTGCGCATGATGGCCGACGTGATGCAGCGCACCGCGGGACTGCGCCGTCCCGGTGCGGCCGCGCTCGACCTGGCCTATGTCGCCGCAGGCTTCACCGATGGCTTTTTCGAAACCGGCCTGTCACCCTGGGATGTGGCTGCCGGCTCGCTGCTGGTCACCGAAGCGGGCGGCCTGATAGGCAACTTCACCGGCGAATCCGAATTCCTGGAGCAGAAGGAATGCGTCGCCGGCAATCCCAAGATCTACGGGCAGCTGGTGGGCATCCTGGGCAAATACAGCAAGTTCGCCAGCGCCGGCGAGAAGGCCGCGCTGCGCCAGAGCACGATGGAACTGGGCGCGCCACTGGCTGCGTCCACGCCGGCGCTTGACGGCGAGCAGCCCTGAGCCAGTGCTGACCGATCACACGCCCATGATGGCGCGAGCTGAGCCCTAGTACTGGTGCGGCTTGCAGGCGATATTTCTTGGCGCCGACACCTTCACCTACACCAACGGGGTTACCGCTCTCGCGGCGTTTTCCCACAGGCTCGGGCCACGTGTCGAGGCACAGTGTTCAGATGCTCCCCGCCCCTACCCAGGACACGATCCGACCCATGCAAGCGCCCGAACAAACTGTGCCGGCATTCACCGACGCGGCCTGGCTGTACCAGATCAAGTTCGATGGCTATCGCACGCCGGCCAGCTTCGGCGATGGCGCGGTGGCACGGCGCACGAAGAGCGGCGCCGACTGCACCCGCTGGTATCCCGAGGTGGTCGACGCCCTGGCCCTGCTCTCCGGCGGCCCGCACGTCATCGACGCAGAGGCTTGCGTGCTGGACGACCTAGGCCGCGGCGACTTCGACCGCTTGCACCCTCGCGCAGCTCGCCGGGGTTGGGTGAAGGGCTGCGATCAAGTCACGCTGATGGTGTTCGACTTGCTCGTGCACAACGGCGCCAGCGTCATGAATCTCCCGCTGATCGGCCGCAAGGCCCTCCTCGCGGATCTGCTGCGCGGCGTGCCCAAGGCAGCGTTGCTGGTCGTCAGCGAATTGCCGGCCGAAGCCTCGTTGTTCGACCAGTTCGTGATGGGCCTGCAGCTCGAGGGCTTCATGGCCAAGCGCCGCGCGAGCACTTACCAGCCAGGTGTGTGATCTCCGGACTGGCTGAAGATCAACGGTACCTACCAGCATTTTTTGGGCGAAAACAACAGTGGGACCGCGATAGCGGGTAATGGCAATGGCGACAGCGTTCGGCTTGGCTATGCCGCAGCCGGCCTGAACGCTGCCGCTGCGCTGGGGAAGCTGAAGCTAAATACGGGTGACATCACCACGTTCAATTCGGGCGTATCCTACGATTTCGGGATGGCCACAGTCATGGCAATGTATGACCGCGATCGCGTTGCAAACGCTGCGACCGGCCGCGGCTGGCTGCTGGGCATGGACGTGGCGGTTGGTGTCGGCCAAATCCGGGCCTCGTACTCCACCTACAGGACCGACGCGGTCACCAGCCCGCGCAGCTCTAAGTTTGCTGCTGGATATGTGCACCACTTGTCTAAACGAACCGCGTTTTACGCGACCGCTGCACGGATCAAGAATTCCGGTACCGCGACGATGGCCTTGAATGGTTCCACCACCGCAGCGGGCGGGAACTCTACCGGGTTTGACTTTGGTATCTCACACCGCTTCTAGTCCGCGGTGCCACATCCAAAGCGGAAGCACGGCCTGCCTGAGCCGGCCGCGACTCTCAGCCCCACGGCAACCGGAATTCGCCTCTTCCCAGTTTGCAAAGGATGGCGAGCGAAAGTTGCGGCCTGCTGCCCCTTGACGCTCTTTTAAAATAGGGGTGTGCGCCTTCGCCCACTACTTCAAGGACAATCTCGGCTTCAAGGACGTGGTCAAGCGCTCCGGGCTCTACGCGTCGCCCAAGCCAATCGAGATCGCGGATCCGAACGAGCGCTGATCGTCACCGCCCGAACTGATCTTTCGTTCCATCAGTGGTCGCGGCGGAGAGACTTCTCAGATGGGAGGACGACAGATTTGGTCGACGATCGCCAAGGCTTGATCCACTTCCGCGACATATCCCTTGCCCCAAGAGTGAGGCCGCCCATCCCGCTTACGCCAATCGAAGGACTTCGGCTGATGCCCGAGGACGTAGCTGGGGTTGGGCGGCGTCGTCCCGTTGCGGTTCTGTATTTTGAACGCGAACAGGTTGTCCTCGTGACGTCCAGAGTGGGTCATCGGCAAGCCGATGACCAAGCCCGTTTGGTCGTTGAACGCCCGAGTCGACGCCACCAGCATCGGGTGCGTGTCGGGGATCTCATCTCCGACGGCGGGCGAGTGGTTGATGAAGATGATTTCGCCGCGTTCGGGAATCCAGAGCGGGGGCGCTCCGGCCATCAGAGGACCTCACGCCCGACGGGTTTGAACGCCATGGCCTCGCCACCATGCTTCTCAGGCTTGTAGGAGGCCAACATCTCCTCCAAAGACGGAACGCGAGGGCCGACATCGATCACGATCTGGCCGGGCCTCGCGGACACGCGAATCGGAGAGCCTTCCGCCGCGCCGGCGACCGTCGCCACCGCCTTGCCAAGACGAACAGCCAAGCTGTTTCCCCACTGATTCACAGTGGCGTCAACAGTAACCTCGGATTTGCGATCCACAACAAAAGCAGCCATGGCTTTCTCCCAAAAGTATCGCCATTGTATCTACTCTGGCGTTGGTGTCAACAATGTAGATACTTTGCCCGACTGCCGGCCAACATGAGCTAGTGGCCGAGCTTCGCTACGCAGTTCCCGCGACGGTGCTCAGAGAGGACAACGCGAACGGGTGGGAGCTTCACGCAACGAGGCCCAGAGCTCCTCAGCTTCGGCGAGGGCTCGATCAGCCTGATAGTTCTCGTCGGTTGAAAGTTCGACGCGGGCGTCCTCAAACGCGGACTTCCAAGCTCCCCACGGCTCGAAATCCGCATCGGGGCCGCCCAAGCTGGGGAGCCCTCCGGCGAGCTGAAGCAACCCCTGGCCGTAGCATTCACCGCCTGAGGCAGGCGATATGCTGGCCGCGCATGCGCATGCGGCCGCGACTCCGCCATGCGAGTCTCGCTTGGCCAGGATCGAGAACGAGCACTCGATTTCGCAGGAGACGCCGTCGATCAAGCTCTCCGTGAGGAGGCGCTTGCTGAATTCCTCCTGGGCTACGTCCGCTTGGCCGGCGCGGTCAAACGCGCGAAGCCATTCGCGCGCGTCGCTCAGCGCGATGGCATAGGTCTCGACGACTTGCGGCTGCTCGAACATGCTTCCAGCATCTCTCGAGAGAAAGCCGCAGGCCAGCGCGCCGGGAGCCAGCTCCGCCCGGTCGCGACGGACGGCGCCAGGGCTTGCTCAAACCGCAGCGGGGGCGGCCAGCGGGAGGTCTTTTCGGGGACGGCCGGTGCGAGGCTTGGGCGGCCTGCACACGTGCGGCGGCGGCGCGGGGATGGCCGGCCAGTCGACGGGCTTCAACGCGTTGTAGACGTTGGGAGCCTTCAAAAACATCTGCTGCTCGATCTTGCCCACCCACTCGCGCAGCAGTTGCCATTCGGCCTGGGTGTAGATGTCGGTCACGTCCGAGCGGGCGTGGTTCAAGAAGCGGCGCTTGATGCCCTCCGGCACGCCGATCTCGGTCATCATGGCGCCGAAGGAACGGCGCAGATCGTGCGGCGCGAGCTTCTCGATGCCGATCTCCTCCCGCAGCGGTCCAAGCAAGTCGGTCAGGTCCGAGTAGTGCCCCGTCTTGGAAGTCGGATTGCGGGCCGGGAACGCGAACTTGCGCGACTTCGCCTCGAACCCCCGACGGGCCGCTTCCTCGGCGGCGGAGACCTGGCGCTGCTTCAAAAGCGACAAGGCCATGGGCGCCAGGGGCAGCCGGTGGTTGCGACCGTTCTTCGTCTTGTGGAAGAACACGTAGGGTCCCCAGTCGGGGTCCTCAGTCAGACAGATGTGGCTCGTGGTCTTGCGGCCCGCCCCTGCCGGCCCGTGCTCGGTCAAAAGCTCGTGCCAGACGCACTTGGCGTGCTCGCTCTTGCGGCACCCCCATAGGAGCATGAGAACCAGGTAGTGGATGCCCGTCTCGTTGTCGTTTTGCAGCCGCTTGCTCCAGGCGGCTTCGACGAACGGGCCGAGCGACGCCGACGGCCGCAGCGGATTGCGTTTGCCCTGCTCGTCGTGCTCCCTGTCGATTTGATCGGGCGCCCGGAAATGCTTGTTGATGCCGAGGATCTCGAAGGGGTTCGCAACGACGCGCGGCTCGCGCCGCTCGCCGGCAGCGGCGATTGCCTCCACCTTGATCAGCCAGCGCACCGCTGTGAAGGCGGTCCGAAACGCCTGCTCCTTGGCGGCCACCCCCTCCTTGCTCTCCAAATACTTCCTCTCGATCGCGTCGGCCGTGATTTGGGGGATCGGCTTGTCGATCCACTTGTAGCTCTCGTGCTTGCGGACGCCCCGGTCGAGCACGCGAGGCGTTTCAGGCGTCGCGTGCTTTTGCTTGCGAGTCGTCAGGTGCTGCCGATACCTCGCGAACACCTCGCGCAGCGTGATCTCCGGGCTCGCG
The DNA here is from genome assembly GCA_025361305.1 of Burkholderiales bacterium. GTDB lineage: Bacteria > Pseudomonadota > Gammaproteobacteria > Burkholderiales > Burkholderiaceae_C > Ramlibacter. Next base: position 5,923 of record JANYAN010000303.1, on the reverse strand, counting down.
GCCTTCCTCGCGAGCTCGTTGGGGTTCATACCGGTCTCCACCAGCGTCCGGGCCAGGTCGGCGGCGCGCGCGCGGGCGAGCTCGATCCGGTTGAAGTCGGCGAAGTTGCCGACGGTGGGCATGATCGATTTGCCGTGAACTTTGCGCCGAAGCACGTAAGTCTTCTTGGCGGCGACCCTCACCCCGAACCGCGGCGGCGCCTCTCGGTTGGCGTCCCATAAGATGTAGCCGGACTTGAAGGCTGGATTGGGCTTCCCTTGATCAGTTTTGGGTTGGGCGCGAAGACGAGATGGCCTCGCGCGTCCGTGCCCACGGGCACCTCGTCGAGGGTGAGGCCCTTGATCAACTTGACGGTCAGGTCTGCCTTCATCGAGCCTCCGCGGGAAACGGGCTTGGGGGACTGCCGGCGTGAGACACTGCGCTCTGAAACCGCGTCGTTTATCGCGCCGGGGGACTAAAAACGGAGTGTGGCGGGCTTGGCCCGGCGCCAGTCCCCGTCTTGTCCCCGTCTTGTCCCCGTCTTGTCCCCACAAGGACCGCTGAAGTTGAGGGTGAACTAAGGCAGTTGAAGGAACATGAACAGGTGGATGCGGAGCTAACTCGTTGAATTTAAAGGAAGACTGCCAAAAAGCAGAATCTCTGGGGGGAGGCGCCGACACGCAGAAACACACCCCCATGATGCAGCAGTATCTTGGCATCAAGGCCGAATACCCGCACACGCTGGTGTTCTACCGCATGGGCGACTTCTACGAGATGTTCTACTCGGATGCCGAGAAGGCCGCGCGGCTGCTGAACATCACGCTGACGCGACGCGGCATGTCGGCCGGCGAACCGGTGGTGATGTGCGGCGTGCCTTTCCACTCGGTCGAAGGCTACCTGGCAAAGCTGATCAAGCTGGGCGAATCAGTCGCCATCTGCGAGCAGGTCGGCGATGTCGCCACATCCAAGGGCCCGGTAGAGCGCAAGGTGCTGCGCGTGGTAACGCCCGGAACCCTGACCGACGCCGAACTGCTGAGCGACAAATCCGAAGCCATCCTGCTGGCAATACACCAGGGTGCGCGGCACCGCAGTGGCCTGGCCTGGCTGAGCGTGACGCAAGGCACGCTGCACCTGGGCGAATGCGCCGGCGACGAGCTGGAAGGCTGGGTGGCAAGAATTGGCCCCAGCGAATTGATTTACAGCGCCGACGTCACCCCCGCCTTTGAGCAGCGGCTCAAGGCCTTGCGCGAATCGTCCGCCCTTTCCCTCACGCAGCGCCCCGAATGGCAATTCGACACCGGCCTGGGCCTGACCAAGCTGCTCGGCCAGCTCCAAGCCGCATCTCTGGGCGCATGGGGTGCGGACGAACTGCCGCAGGCCCACGCTGCAGCCTCCGCCCTGTTCGCCTATGCCGAACACACCCAGGGCCGTGCCTTGTCACACGTGCGCGGGCTGCAGGTGCAGCGCAACGGCGAGCTGATCGATCTGCCGGCCACCACCCGACGCAACCTCGAGCTGGTGCAGACGCTGCGCGGCGAAGACTCCCCCACCCTGTTCTCGCTGCTGGACACCTGCATGACTGGCATGGGCAGCCGCGCCCTCAAGAGCTGGCTGCTGGAGCCGCGGCGCGATCGGGTCGACGCTGCGCTACGCCTGACCGCCATCAAAACGCTGCGCGCTGGCCTCGGTCAACGGCTGCGCGACCAGCTCAAAGGGATCAGCGATGTCGAACGCATCACCGCCCGCATCGCACTGCGCCAGGTGCGCCCGCGCGAGCTGCTGGGCCTGCTGATCTCACTGCGCAAGGCGCATGCGTTGCAGGCGCTGGTACCCTGGGCGAGCGGGGAGGAAGGCCATGGCCTGCTCGCGCAACTGCACACGCAACTGCAGCCGCCAGCGGGCTGCGCCGAGCTGGTCGGCCGCGCCATCCTGGAGGAACCGGCTGCCCTTGTGCGCGACGGCGGGGTGATTGCCAGCGGCTTCGACGCAGAACTCGACGAGTTGCGCGCCATTCAGGAAAACTGCGACGGCTACCTGCTCGATCTTGAAGCGCGTGAGAGGGCCCGCAGCGGCATCGCCAACCTGCGCGTGCAGTTCAACAAGGTTCACGGCTTCTACATCGAAGTCACCCAGGGCCAATTGGACAAGGTGCCGGCCGACTACCGCCGGCGCCAGACCCTGAAGAACGCCGAGAGGTTCATCACGCCCGAGCTCAAGGCTTTCGAAGACAAGGCCCTGTCGGCGCAGGAAAGGGCCTTGGCGCGAGAAAAATGGCTGTACGAACAATTGCTCGACGAGCTGCAGGCCCATGTGCCCGCGCTGACGCAACTGGCCGGGGCACTGGCCTGCCTGGACGCGCTGTGCACGCTGGCCGAACGCTCGCTGACCCTGGACTGGTGCCGGCCGCAGTTCATGAGAGAGCCCGGCATCGAGATCACGCAGGGCCGGCACCCTGTCGTGCAAGCGCGACTTGCCGAAGTGTCGGGCGGCAGCTTCATCGCCAACGACACCCGCCTGGGCCCGCGTCAACGCATGCAAGTCATCACCGGCCCCAACATGGGCGGCAAATCAACCTACATGCGACAGGTGGCGCTGATCTGCCTGCTGTCGGCGATGGGCTCCTACGTGCCGGCGCAGGCCTGTCGCGTTGGCCCGATCGACGCCATCCATACCCGCATCGGCGCTGCCGACGATCTGGCCAACGCGCAGTCCACCTTCATGCTGGAAATGACCGAGGCCGCGCAGATCCTGCACGGCGCCACTGCGCAGAGCCTGATTCTGATGGACGAGATCGGCCGTGGCACCTCCACTTTCGATGGGCTGGCCCTTGCTTCGGGCATCGCCGCGCACCTGCACGACAAGACCCAGGCCTTTACCCTGTTCGCCACGCACTACTTTGAACTGACCGAATTTCCGGCCAGGCACCATGCGGCCGTCAACGTGCACGTCAGTGCGGCTGAGTCGGGCAGCGATATCGTGTTCCTGCACGAGATCCAGCCCGGTCCGGCCAGCCGCAGCTACGGCATCCAGGTGGCCAGGCTGGCTGGCATTCCTGCCGGCGTGGTCAATCACGCGCGCCAGGCGCTGGCCGCGCTGGAAAATCAGCAAACCCTGGGCCGGGAGCAGGTAGACTTGTTCGCAGCCCCGCCCGCCGCGCCCCTGGCAGCACCGAGTGCCGTGGAAGCGGCGGTGGCGGCCCTGGACCCCGATGCGCTAAGCCCGCGTGAAGCATTGGACGCGCTATACGCGCTGAAGAAGAAACTGGCGATATGACCCCCCACGCTCACATCTGTTCGCTGCCCCCCCGAGGGGGGCGTGCCTCCCTTGGGGCGGCCCGGCGGGAGGCAACATGACCTACTGCGTCGGCATCAAGCTCAATGCGGGGCTGGTTTTCCTGTCTGATTCGCGCACCAACGCGGGCCTGGACAACATCAGCACCTTCCGCAAGATGATCATCTACGAGCGACCCGGTGACCGCTTCATGGTGCTGCTGTCGGCTGGCAACCTGAGCATCTCGCAGTCTGTGCGAGAGATCCTGCAGGTCGAGCAGCTCAAGGAACGCAACGAGGGCGAGGCGATCACCATCTGGAACGCCAAGAGCATGTTCGACGCAACCCGCGTGCTGGGCAACGCCGTGCGCCATGTGTACGACCGCGACGCCGAGTCGCTCAAGAACGCCGGCGTCGAATTCAATGTGTCGCTGATCTTTGGCGGCCAGATCCGCGGCGAAGGCATGCGCCTTTTCCACGTCTACTCTGCTGGCAACTTCATCGAGGCAACGCCTGAAACGCCCTACTTCCAGGCCGGCGAATCGAAGTACGGCAAGCCGGTGCTCGATCGGGTGATCACGCACGACACGCCGCTGGACGAGGCGGCCAAGTGCGCCCTGGTTTCGATGGACTCGACCATGAAGTCGAACCTGTCGGTCGGCCCGCCGCTGGATCTGGTGGTGTACGAGGCCAATCGCTTCGAGACTGACAAGGTGGTCTGCATCGATGTCAGCAATCCGTACTACAGCATGCTGCATAACAGCTGGGGCCAGAAGCTGCGCGAAGTGTTCGACAGCCTCGATGACCCCGTCTGGGACGACACCCAGACCTCCATCCCGCTGAAGGTCGTCGGCCGCAGCAAGCCGCTGAAGAAGATCACGCGGCCGGAGGAAAGGCTCATTTGAGCCTCATCGTCTTTTCGCACGCCAACAGCTTCCCGGCCGGCACGTATGGCGTGCTGTTCAAGAAGCTGCGTTCGCGCGGCTTTACCATGGAAAAGCCCGTGGCCACGGCCGCGGCCATTGAAGCCGCGCTGCTGAATCTGGGGGCCGGCTAATCGTCGAGCCCAACCAGCCGGAACGCGGCAACGGCCTTGGCGAAGCCTTTCAGCGAAAGCTCCCCGGCGTCTTCTGAGCGCGCGACGTCGCCCAGCCGCGCGATGGTCTTACGCTCCAATAGAATTTCGCCGGTCTTGGCCTCGCCGCAGAGCCGGGCAGAAAGATTGGCGACGCTGCCAATGACGGCATAGTCCCAGCGACCCTCGAAGCCAATGGCCCCCAGCGTGGCGTAACCCGTCGCCATGCCGATCCCCAGGCCCAGCTCGAAGCCCCGCTTGCGCCAGGCCCCGGCCAATGGCGTGAACGCCTGCTGCATGGCCAGCGCCATCCGCGCGGCATGCTCGGCGGGCCGCTCCATCGGCACCGGATCGTTGAAGAAGACCATCATGCCGTCACCGGCAAAATGCTCCAGCGTGCCACTGTGCGACAAAATCAGGCGGCCCATTTCGGCGTGATAGCCGCGCAGCATCTCCATCACCTCCTCGGGCTCTGCCTCATCAGTGAAGGCGGTAAAACCGCGCAGGTCGGTGAAGACCACCGTTACCTCACGCCGGTGCGGCTTGAGCAGCTCGTCGCCACCGCCGGCAACGATGGCCTCGGCTACCTGCGGCGAGAAGAAGCTCTTCAAGCGGCCCAGGCGTTCGAGCTGTCCGACCTGCTCGCTGACGCGCTGTTCGAGTCGGGCGTTGAAGTCGCGCAGCTCATCGGCCTGGCGCTTGACCTCGTCCTGTAGTGATTTGACGCGCAGCAGCGATTTCACCCGTGCAAATAATTCGGCCTGCTGGATCGGTTTGGGAAGAAAATCGTCGGCCCCGGCCTCAATGCCCTTCACCCGCTCTTGCTGCGGGTCCAGCGCCGTGACAAGAACCACCGGAAGCAGGGCCGTATCCAGGTTATCGCGGATTCGCCGGCAGACGTCGTAGCCGGACAGGCCCGGCATCATGACGTCGAGCAGCACCAGGTCGGGCCGCTCCGACGTCACCTTGGCCAGTCCTTCTTCGCCGTTGGCTGCGGTCGATACGGTGTACCCCTTGACACCCAGCAAGTCAGCCAGCAGTTTGACGTTTTGCGGCGTATCGTCGACCACCAGAATCTTTGCGCCACCGCTCACGAGTCACCCCCGGTCTTCTTCAGCGTCTGCTCCACTGCCACCAGAAACTCCTTGACGTTGATCGGCTTGGTTTGCAGTCCATTGAAACCGGCCACCAGGATCTTCTTGCGGTCTTCCGTCATTGCGGATGCCGTCACCGCGATGGCAGGTATGGAGCTGGTTGCGGCATCGGCACGCAACACAGCAAGCGCCTGGATGCCGTTCATGCCGGGCAGGTGGAAGTCCATCAGTATCAGATCGGGGTGGTGCTCACGCGCAAGGCGAATGCCGTCTTCAGCATTTTCGGATTCCAGCACCCGGTAACCCTTGAACTGCAGCACGTCGCGCGCGAGGCGTCGATTCTTCTCGTTGTCCTCGATGATCAGGATCAATTCATTGGCCATGGGTACTCCCGACCGGTAGCGTGAAAGTAAACGTCGAGCCCTTTTCCAGCTGGCTGGTGACCCAGATCCGCCCGCCGTGCAGTTCGACAAACTTGCGCGTCAACGCCAGCCCCAGGCCGGTGC
>JANYAN010000298.1 GCA_025361305.1 Burkholderiales bacterium | reverse complement strand
TACATAGTAGGCGGAGGCAAAAAGTCCGCAGCCGCCGAACGCGAATATGACGGCGTTGGTGTGCAGCGGCCGCAGCCGGCCGTAACTGAGCCAGGGTATGCCGAAGTTGAGTTCCGGCCAGGTCAGTTGCGCGGCGATGATGACGCCCACCAGCATGCCCACCACGCCCCAGACCACGGCCATCAGGGAAAACTGCCGCACCACTGTGTCGTTGTAGATGGCAGCCACTGTATTTCGATCATTCATGAGACAACCTTTTCGTGACGGCACGAGTGTCCCTGCCGGGACTTGCGCGCCACTTGACGCAAATCAATCCGGTCCCAGAATGCGCTCGGCCTCCTGTTCCAGCGCCTCGAACTGGCCGCGCCATACGGCCCAGCCCAGACCCCCCAGAATGAGTAGCGCCAGCGCAACGGAAAGCGGTATCAGCAGAAAGAGGATGTCCATTCAGATCCTTGAGGCAGAGCGGGCAAGCCGCGCGGAATTCGCCACGACCAGCAACGAACTGGCCGCCATGCCCAGCCCCGCCAGCCATGCCGGCATGAAGCCCACCACCGCCAGCGGCACACATATCGCGTTGTAGAGTGCGGCCCAGGCCAGGTTCTGGCGCACGACGAGGCGTGTGCGCCGCGCGTGTTGCAGCAAGTCGGCCACGGCGGACAAGCGCCCGCTGAGCACCGCGAAGTCGGCCTTCGCCTGCGCCAGCGGCACCGCCTGACCCATTGCAACCGATACGTCGGCACACGCCAGAACGGGCCCGTCATTCATTCCATCGCCAACCATCGCCACGCGCCTCCCCTGCAGTTGAAGCGCCTGCATGTGGACCAATTTGCCCTCTGGCGTGCGCTCGCCGTAGGCTGACTCAATCCCGGCCGCCAGTGCCAACCGTTGCACCTGCGCGCTCTGGTCGCCTGACAGCAATTGCACGTCAAGGCCCAGGGAGCGCAGCGCCGCCACGGCGGCTACGGTGTCGGGCCGCAGTCCTTCATCCAGGTCGAAGCGGGCCAGCCAACCCTGCCCGTCCGCCAGGTGCACCTGAGTAGCAGCGTTAGCCTTCTGCCCCATCGGTGCGCCACAGAACGCGGCGGAACCCAGCCGCAGCACGCGTGGCGCACTATCGGGGCCATCCGAAATCGTACCTTTGACGCCCTGGCCAGGCACTTCCGTGACCTGCGTGGCAACCCAGGTCGCGGCCCCTGCGGCGTTGGCAATGGCTCTTGACAGCGGATGAAGTGAGTGCCGGGCCAACGCAGCAGCCAGTGCGACTGCCTGCACCGGATAGGTGCCCTCGCGAACCTCGCCGATGGTGACGTGCATCCGGTCCTCGGTCAGCGTGCCGGTCTTGTCGAACACCACGGTGTCGATGCTGGCGCAGGCTTCCAGTGCCTGTAGCCGGCGTACCAGTACTCCCCTGCGCGCAAGTGCCCCTGCCGCCGCGAGCGTGGCCGCAGGGGTGGCCAACGACAACGCACAGGGACAGGTAACGATCAGAACGGCGACGGCCACCCCGATCGCGCGGGACGGATCGGTAGACCACCACCACGCGGCAGCGCATGCGCTGGCCAACAGTACCCCAAGCAGAAACGGGCTGGCGATGCGGTCGGCAATCTGCGCCAGGCGCGGCTTGTCGACGGAAGCGCGTTCCATCAGCGCAACGATGCTGGCGTAGTGCGTCTCGGCCCCGGTGCGCAGCACCCGTACCAGCAACGCGCTGCTCAAATTGTGGCTACCGGCGATCACTTTGCTGCCGCGGCGCCGGCGCAATGGCGTGGACTCGCCGGTCAGCAAAGCCTCGTCGACCTGGCTGATGCCAGCCATCACGATTCCGTCGGCAGGAATCACCTCGCCCGCGAGCACGCGGATGGTTTCGCCGGCAGCCAGGCGTCTTGCGGCCACACGCTCAAATGTCCCATCGGCGCCCCTGCGCTCCACGCTGTCAGGAAGCCTGCGCATCAGGACTTCCAGCGAACCGGCCGTACGGTCGCGCAGCCGCTGCTCGAGCAGTCGTCCCGACAGCAGAAAGAACACAAACATGGTCAGTGAGTCGAACCAGACCTCGGCACCCCAAGGCCCAGCTGGATCAAAGGTGGCGACACTGCTGGCACCGAACGCGATGAGAATGCCCAGCGCCACCGGGACATCCATGCCGACTCGCCGGTTGCGCAAGTCGCGCAGAGCAGACGCAAAGAGCGGTCGGCACGAGAACAGTACGACCGGCAGCGTCAGCACCCAGGACGCCCAGCGCAGCAATGACTGCGCATCAGGGCTGATGTCGCCGGGTGCGGTCACGTACGCCGGCAGGGCGTACATCATCACCTGCATCATGCAAAATCCGGCGACCAGCCAGCGCCAAAGCATCAGGCGTTGCGCCTGCACCCGTGGCGCCGCGGCCAGCATGTCGCCTGCGGGCACTCCGCCATATCCGCAGGCCTGCAATGCCTCCAGCCACGCCGAAGGTCTGGTGCGGCCGGCCTGCCACACCAGACGTGCGGTCGCGGCTGCGCCATTGACCTGGACCGACTCCACGCCCACCAGGCCGGCGAGCGCGTGCTCCACCGTGAGGGAACAGGCGGCGCAACGCATGCCCTCAATGGCGAGATACGACTCCCAACAGCCCTCGCGGTCGGCCACCGGCCGGCTGAATTCCTCCCATTCGCCGGGCTCGTCGAGCGCGGCCCAGCGCGCAGCAGGCGCTGCGGGCGCTTCGGAGCGCAGGAAGTAGGTGGCGCTGTGCATGATGCAAGCCTACCCAGCCCGCTGGCCCGGGCTGTTGACGTGGATCAAGCGGGTTGCCCCGGCGCGCTCGTAAGCTGAACGCATCAGACCAAGGAGAAACCGTATGTACGAACGCATCCTCATCGCGACCGATGGCTCGACCCTCTCCAAGAAAGCTGTACGCAGCGGTATCGAACTGGCGTCGTCCATCGGCGCCGAAATCGTGGCACTCTACGTCGTGGCACGCTACCCGGTGAGCTACTTCGAGGGCGGCGCCACCATCTCGATGCCCGACGTCGCGCGGATCGAGAAGCAGTGGGCCGACAAGGGACAAGCCGTCGTTGACGCTGTGCAGCAAACCGCAAAGGCCCAGGGAGTTACAGCCAAAGCTGTCGTAGTCCGCTCCGACCTCGTGGCCGAAAGCATCCTGTCCGCCGCCAAGAAGCACAAGTGCGACCTGGTCGTGATGGCCTCGCACGGCCGCCGCGGCTTGAAGCGGATCCTGCTGGGCAGCGAAACCCAGCATGTGCTGACCCACAGCAGCATCCCCGTGCTGGTGCTGCGATAGCGCGCAGGCGGTTCCTGCAGCAGGTGGCTCATGAAGATTCTCCTGGCCGCCGACGGCAGCAGCTACACCAAGAAGGCGCTGGCATTCCTGGTGACCCATCCGGAACTGGCAGGCCAGGAAGGTGACCTGCTCGTGGTCCATGTGCAGCCACGCGTCCCCGGCGGCGTCAAGAGTATGGTGGGATCGGCGGCAGTCAATGACTACCATCGCGATGAGGCCCAGAAAGTATTGAATCCGATAGACCGCTTTCTGAAGCGCCATGATTTGCGCTTTCGCACGACATGGTCAGTCGGGGTGCCTGCGGCCGAGATCGTCAAGGCTGCGGCCCGCGACAAGGTCGACATGATCGTCATGGGCACGCGGGGCCATGGGATTCTGGGCCGCGCCATCATGGGAAGCGTGGCGCAGAGCGTGGTCGCCGACTGCGACGTGCCCGTGTTGCTCGTCAAGTAAGGCGCCGCGGGGCGTAGCGCCCCTGATGCCAAAACTCCCGCGCCAAAATATAATTGCGGTCATCGAGACAACTGATGAGCTGCCGACCGTTCAATCGCGTTGTGACACGGGCCGGGTCGGTCGTACTGACGGCCCTGCTCGCAGCCTGCGCCACGCCGCCATCTGACGGCGAAAAGCTAGGCCGCATCAAGACAGTGGTGATCATCTACGCCGAGAACCACAGCTTCGACAATATGTACGGGCTGTTCCCCGGCGCCAACGGGATCGGGCGCGCCACCCCGCTGCAAACGACCCAACTTGACCATGACGGCCTGCCGCTGAAGGAATTGGTCGTTTTCGGACCGGACGGCAAGCCCGACGCCCGCTTCCCGCGCATGCCCAACAGGCCATTTCGTATCGATGCGCCGCCGGTTGACCGGGCACCTACGCAAATTGTCCCCAGCCCCATCCACGCCTACTTTCACAACCGC
>JANYAN010000282.1 GCA_025361305.1 Burkholderiales bacterium | reverse complement strand
CCTGAAGGCCTGCATCTGCGCGGTGTTCCAGAGGCCCGGGCAGCCCGGTGTGATCCGGCCTTCGGCGCAGGGTGCAGTCATTTCCACAAAAACAAGCGCCGCTTTCCGCTGGAAGTTTTTCGCGCCATGCGCGCGGCGTGGCCGGCCCACCTGCCGATGAGCGTGCGCATTTCCGCGCACGACTGGGCACCGGGCGGCAACACGGCCGATGATGCGGTCGACATCGCACGGCTCTTCAAGGCCGCGGACTGCGACTTTATCGATGTGTCATCGGGCCAAACGACACGCGCCGCGAAACCGGTTTATGGCCGCATGTACCAGACACCCTTTGCCGACCGTATTCGCAACGAGGTCGGCATCCAGACGATTGCCGTGGGTGCGATCTCGGAAGTCGATCACGTCAACAGCATCATTGCCGCCGGCCGCGCCGACCTGTGCGCCGTTGCCCGACCGCACCTGGCCAATCCTGCCTGGACGCTGCTTGAGGCGGCAAAGATCGGCTACCTCGACGTCCGGTGGCCCAGGCAATACAGCTCGGGCAAGGTGCAGCTGGAACGCAACCTTGAGCGCGAGAAAGCGATGACGGCGCAGGCCGCAGGTTTGTCGCCGCTCGAGCAGGCCAATCGAGCGCAGGGCGTGTAAGACCAGGAGACCCCATGAGCAACGAAACAACCGATCGTGTCGATCCCGGCCTGGCGGCTGGCAACCAGAAGTCGCTGGCCGGCTACCAGGCCATGCATTTCCTGTGGCAAGTGTCCGATGGCGTGGCAACCGTCACGCTCAATCGGCCCGAGCGCAAGAACCCGTTGACCTTCGAGTCGTACGCCGAACTGCGCGACCTGTTCGGCCAACTCAAGTACGCTGTCGATGTGCAGGCTATCGTGATAGCCGGGGCCGGAGACAATTTCTGTTCGGGCGGAGACGTTCACGAGATCATCGGTCCCCTGGTGCGGCTGAAAGCGCCCGAGTTGCTGATGTTCACCCGCATGACGGGAGACCTGGTCAAGGCAATGCGGGCCTGCCCCCAGCCCATCGTTGCGGCGATCGACGGTGTTTGCGCCGGTGCCGGGGCCATCATCTCCATGGCATCCGACCTGCGTCTGGGCACCGCGCGCAGCAAGACGGCCTTCCTGTTCAACCGCGTCGGCCTGGCCGGCTGCGACATGGGTGCCTGCGCCATGCTGCCGCGCATCGTCGGGCAGGGCCGTGCCGGCGAATTGCTCTACACCGGCCGCTCGCTCGGTGGCGAGGAGGGCGAGCGCTGGGGCTTCTTCAATCGCCTGTGTGCACCTGAAGCGCTGCTGGAGCAGGCGTTGGCGATGGCCCGGGACCTGGCCGACGGGCCGAGCTTTGCCAACGGCATCACCAAGACCATGCTGCATCAGGAATGGGCCATGACCATCGAGCAGGCGATCGAGTCAGAAGCCCAGGCCCAGGCGATCTGCATGCTGACCCAGGATTTTTCGCGTGCGTACGAGGCCTTCGTCGCCCGGCGCAAGCCACAATTCGAAGGCAACTGAGGAACCTGACATGAGCGACAGCCGTTACCTGGACTGGCCCTTCTTCGAAGAACGACACCGACAGCTGGCGCGCGAACTCGATGCATGGGCGCAAAGCAATATCACCGAAAGCCACGGTCCGGACGTCGATGCAGTCTGCCGCGCCCTGGTCGGTTCGCTGGGTTCCGCCGGCTGGCTCAGGCATGCCGTTGGCGGGGGATCGTACGGCGCCACTGAGGTGATCGACACCCGTTCGATATGCCTGATCCGCGAGACGCTCGCACGGCACGATGGCTTGGCCGACTTTGCATTCGCCATGCAAGGACTGGGTTCGGGCGCAATCAGCCTGCAAGGCACGCCAGAGCAGAAGGACCGATACCTCTCCCGGGTTGCCGCGGGGCAGGCCATCGCTGCCTTTGCCCTGTCCGAGCCGGAGGCCGGGTCCGACGTGGCCGCAATGCAGTGCAGCGCCCACATCGAAGATGGGCAGGCGGTGCTGAATGGCGAAAAAACCTGGATCTCGAATGGCGGCATCGCGGACTTCTACGTTGTGTTCGCGCGCACCGGCGAGGCGCCAGGGGCTCGCGGGATTTCGGCGTTCATCGTGGACGCCGGCACCCCGGGACTGGAAATTGCCAAGCGCATCGACGTTATAGCGCCTCATCCGCTGGCTCAGTTGCGCTTCACACAATGCCGTGTGCCGCTGAGCCAGAGGGTCGGCGGTGCCGGCGAAGGTTTCAAGGTCGCCATGCGCACGCTGGATGTGTTCCGCACGTCAGTTGCCGCTGCGGCGCTGGGCTTTGCCCGACGTGCGCTGGACGAGGCACTGACCCGTGCCACCACCCGCAAGATGTTTGGCCAGACGCTGGCCGATTTCCAGCTGACACAGGCCAAGCTGGCGCAGATGGCCACGACCGTCGACAGCTCGGCACTGCTGGTCTACCGTGCCGCGTGGCAGCGCGACCGGGGACAGAGCGTGACGCGGGAGGCGGCCATGGCCAAGTTCGTGGCGACCGAAGGTGCCCAGCAGGTTATCGACTCGGCAGTGCAGATCTTTGGCGGTCTGGGCGTGGTCAGCGGCAATATGGTCGAGCGCCTGTACCGCGAAATTCGCTCGCTCCGCATCTACGAAGGCGCCAGCGAAGTGCAGCAGCTCATCATTGCCCGCGAATTGCTCAAGGACATCAAGCCATGGAAATAATCCTGCCTCCGGGCTGGCCCCGCCCCAGGGGCTATGCCAACGGCGTTGCCGCCAGCGGCAAGATGCTGTTCATTGCCGGCATGATCGGCTGGGATGCGCAGGGTGTGTTCGATAGCGACGATTTCGCCGCTCAGGCCCGGCAGGCACTCAGCAATGTCGCCGACGTGCTGCGCGAGGCCGGCGGAAAGCCCGAGAATATCGTCCGGATGACCTGGTATGTGACGGACAAGCGAGAATATCTCGCTGCCGCAAGACAGATCGGCCAGGCCTTTCGCGAAATCATCGGCGCCTACAACGCGGCGATGACGGCGGTTGAAGTGAAGGCGCTGATCGAGGACCGGGCCAAGGTCGAGATCGAAGCCACCGCGGTCATTCCTGAGTAGTCACCTGGTCCTGCAACCGTCTTTCTGGAGATTCCATGGGCACGTCGAAAGCTTCCTTCAACTGGGCCGACCCGCTGCTGCTGGACCAGCAGCTGACCAGCGACGAGCGCATGGTGCGCGAATCGGCCGCCACCTACTGCCAGGCGAAACTGGCCCCACGTGTACTGGAGGCTTTCCGTAACGGCACCACCGATGCGGCGATCTTCCGCGAGATGGGCGAACTGGGGTTGCTAGGGCCCACCATTCCCGAGGCATACGGCGGGGCAGGCCTCAACTACGTCTGCTATGGCGTGGTGGCGCGCGAAGTGGAACGGGTCGATTCGGGCTACCGCTCGATGATGAGTGTCCAGTCGTCGCTGGTGATGGTGCCGATCTTCGAATTTGGCAACGAGGCCACAAAGCAGAAGTACCTGCCCAAGCTGGCAACGGGCGAATGGATTGGCTGCTTTGGACTAACCGAACCCAACCACGGCTCGGACCCGGGCAGCATGGTCACCCGGGCGCGCAAGGTGCCCGGCGGCTACAGTCTCTCGGGCGCCAAGATGTGGATCACCAACAGCCCGATCGCCGATGTGTTCGTGGTCTGGGCCAAAGACGACGAAGGAGCCATTCGCGGCTTCGTGCTGGACAAGGGCGCCAAGGGTCTTTCGGCCCCCACCATTCACGGCAAGATCGGCCTGCGCGCCTCCATTACCGGCGAGATCGTGCTGGACGAAGTGTTCTGCCCGGAAGAGAACGCCTTCCCGGAAGTACGGGGTCTCAAGGGCCCGTTCACCTGCCTCAATTCCGCCCGCTACGGGATTGCCTGGGGCGCGCTGGGTGCGGCCGAGGATTGCTGGTTCCGGGCGCGCCAGTACGTGCTGGACCGCAAGCAATTCGGCAAGCCGCTGGCGGCCAACCAGCTGATCCAGAAGAAGCTGGCGGACATGCAGACCGAGATCACACTGGGGCTGCAAGGGTGTCTGCGCCTGGGCCGCATGAAGGACGAGGGTACGGCCTCGGTGGAGATCACCTCCATCATGAAGCGCAATTCGTGCGGCAAGGCACTGGACATTGCGCGTCTGGCCAGGGACATGCTGGGTGGCAACGGGATCAGCGACGAATTCGGCGTGGCGCGCCACCTGGTCAACCTCGAAGTGGTCAACACCTACGAGGGCACGCACGACGTGCATGCGCTGATCCTGGGGCGGGCGATGACGGGGATCGCCGCGTTCTGAGCGCGCGCCTTTAGTCGAAACTCAGCAGCACCTTCATTGCCTGGGTGCGATCCGCAGCGAGCTTGAAAGCGCGTCCGGCGTCCCGGTAGGGCAGGGTCGCCGAAATAAGCGGCTTGATGTAGACCAGGCCCTTGTTGAGCAGCTCGACTGCCATGGCGAACTCTTCGTGAAAGCGGAAAGCGCCGCGCAGGTCGAATTCCTTGGCCACGATGGTGTTGATCGGCAGCGTCATTTCGCCACCCAGCCCGACCTGCACGATGATGCTGCGCGGCCGCAGCGCGTCGAACGCACCGCGCAAGGCCCTCTCGTTGCCACTGGCTTCGAACAACACATCGAAATGGCCTTTGTCCGCAGTGAAGCGGGCCAGCCGCCCAGGTTCATCGGCGACGTTGATGGCCTCGTCGGCCCCTACCTGCATGGCCTTGCGCAAGGGATAGGCACCGATGTCCGTCACGACGATCTGCGTTGCGCCGGCCCGGCGGGCGGCGATCACCAGCAGCGCGCCGATCGGGCCGCACCCGGTCACCAGCACGCGCTTGCCCAGCAATGGACCGGCCCGCCGCACAGCATGCAGCGCGACAGAGAGCGGCTCGGCCATCGCCCCTTCGTTGTCGCTCACGCCATCGGCCAGAAGATGCGCCTGGTGCGTCTCGACCACGATCTCCTGACGGAAGGCACCCTGCACATGAGGCGTGCGCATGGCGCTGCCGTAATAACGCATGTCCAGGCAATGGTTTTGCAGCCCCTCCTGGCAATAGCGGCATAGGCCGCAGGGACGGCTGGGGCTGATGGCGATACGCTCGCCCACAGCGAAGCCGGCCGTTTCGGGCCCCAGTTCCTCGATTACGCCCGCTACCTCGTGCCCGAGCACCATGGGTTCCTTGATCCGCACCGTCCCGAACCCGCCGTGCTGGAAATAATGCAGGTCCGAGCCGCAGATGCCGCCGGCGCGCACTCGCACGCGAAGCTGTCCCGGCGCCAACGGCGGTGTGGCAATTTGCTCGACGCGCAGATCGCCCGGAGCATGAATGACGAGAGCGTCCATGTTGAAAAACCTCTTGGTAAAGCTAGAGCGTCGCCGTCACGCCACCATCGACGTACAGGATATGGCCATTGACAAAGTTCGAGGCGTCGCTGGCCAGGAAAATTGCCGCGCCCACCAGGTCGTCGACATCGCCCCATCGGCGCGAAGGCGTCCGCCCAATCAGCCAGCGGCTGAATTCCTCGTTCTTGACAAGTGCGTCGTTCAGCTCGGTCTTGAAGTAGCCCGGCCCAAGGCCATTGACCTGGATGCCGTGCTGGCCCCAATCGATGGCCATGCCCTTGGTGAGCATCTTGACAGCGCCCTTGCTCGCGGTATAGGGCGCGATGTTGGGCCGGCCCAATTCGCTCTGGACAGAGCAGACGTTGATGATCTTGCCGCGCCGGCGCGGGATCATCCGGCGCGCAACCGCCTGGCCGACCAGGAACACGCTGTCGACATTGGTGCGCATCAACTCGTCCCAGTGCGACTTCTCGAAGTCTTCCAGAGGCGCGCGGCGCTGCATCCCGGCGTTGTTCACCAGGATGTCGATCGCGCCGACATCGCTTTCGATCGCGGCGATGGCGGCGGTGACGGCTTCGGCTGAGGTCACGTCGAATGCCGACGTGCGGACGACAGCCCCGGCATTGCGCAACTGCTGTGCTGCTGCCTCGAGTTTGTCGACGCGGCGCGCGTTGAGCACCACGGTGGCGCCGGCCGCAGCCAGGCCACCGGCCAGCGCATAACCGATGCCGGTGCTGGAACCGGTCACCAGGGCGGTCTTCCCGCTCAGATCGAAGCGTTGCAGGACGGAATTCATAATCAGACGATGCCTTTGGCCTTGAGTTGCGCGATCCGTTCGTCCGACAGGCCCAGGCGCCCCTGCAGGATCTGGTGGTTATGCTCGCCCAGTACCGGCGCGGACCGGGTGTACTGGATCGGCGTTTCCGATAACCGGATCGGGTTGGCGACGCCCGGCGCTTCGACGCCTTCGCCGTGTGGCAGTGACAACTGCATTTCGCGGTGCCTGACCTGCGGGTCCTGGAACACCTGCTCCAGGTTGTTGATCGGTCCGCAGGGGACGTTGCGGTCTTCCAGGAGGGCCACCCATTCGCCCATGGTGCGCT
The DNA here is from genome assembly GCA_025361305.1 of Burkholderiales bacterium. Classification (GTDB taxonomy): domain Bacteria; phylum Pseudomonadota; class Gammaproteobacteria; order Burkholderiales; family Burkholderiaceae_C; genus Ramlibacter. Next base: position 2,262 of record JANYAN010000282.1, on the reverse strand, counting down.
CGAGCATGGCCTGCGCCAGCAGCGGGAGCAGCACCTCGCGGTGGCGCAGGCGCTGCGGCCCGGTGGCGAACCGGGGGTCTGTTGCCAGCGACGGACGTTGGATCGCGTTGCAGTAAGCGACGTATTGCGAGTCATTGCCTACCGCAATGATGATTTCGCCTTCCTTGCAGTCGAACACCTGGTAGGGGACCATGTTCGAATGCTGATTGCCCATGCGCTGCGGAATCTTGCCCGACAGAAAGTAGTTGATGGCCTGGTAGGAATTGACCGTGACCACGCAGTCCAGCAGAGCCATGTCGATGTATTGTCCCGCGCCGCTGACATGGCGGTGCTCGATCGCTGCCAGGATGGCTGTGGTGGCATACATGCCGGTCAGCAGGTCGCTGATCGCGACGCCGCTCTTCATGGGCGCAGCACCCGGCTGCCCTTCGGGAATGCCGGTGATGCTCATCAGGCCCCCCATGCCCTGAAAGACATAGTCGTAGCCCGGTAATGCGGCATAGGGGCCGCTCTGGCCGAACCCGGTGATCGAGCAATAGACCAGGCGCGGGTTGCTCTTGCGCAGGTCTTCATAAGCCAGGCCGTAGCGTGCCAGAGTGCCGACCTTGTAGTTCTCGACCAGCACGTCGGCGTCGCGGGCCAGTTGCCTGATGATCTCCTGGCCCTCGGGACTGGCCAGGTCGACCGTTACCGATCGCTTGCCGCGATTGGCACTCAGGAAGTACGACGCGTCTCGCGTCTCGCGGCCGTGCGCGTCCTTCAGGAACGGTGGGCCCCAGCTGCGGCTGTCATCGCCGACGCCGGGCCGCTCGATCTTGATCACTTCCGCACCCATGTCGGCCAGGTTCTGGGTAGCCCAGGGGCCGGCCAGGATGCGGGTCAGGTCGAGCACCTTCAGGTGCCCCAGCGCAGTCGTCATTCAAGTCCCCAGTTCAGGCCGCGGCTTCCAGCCCGTTGCTGAAATGCTCCTGCATTTTCTGCATCGCCGCGGCACGGTCGCGTTTGGCCAGAGCGCGCATGATGGCACGGTGTTCTTTCAGCGACTCCTGGATGCGTCCCGACTTGAGCAGCGAATTGTGGCGGTTGAGCTTCATCACTTTGCGCAGGTCCGCCACCATCTGGTCGCGCCAGCGGTTGCCGGCGATCTCCAGTAACCGCATGTGAAAGCGCTCGTTGAGGGCGAAGAACCTGTCTCGGTTGCCGGACGCGGCTTCGAGTTCTTCGTGCAATTCCTGCAATTCCTTGAGTTGCGCGGCCGTGGCGCGCTCGGCCACCACGCCAGCGGCGTCGCTTTCCAGCAGGGAGAGCAGGTGGTAGACATCCGACAAGTCACTCTCGGACACCTCGGTGACGTAGGCGCCCCGGCGCACCTTCATCGTGACCAGGCCCTCGGCCGCCAGCACCTTCAGTGCCTCGCGCAGGGGAGTGCGGCTGATGCCGTATTCCTCGGCCAGCTTCATCTCGTCGATCCAGCTGCCGGGCTCGAGCTCGCGGCGGAAAATCCGCTGACGCACCAGTTCGGCCACCTCCTGGTAGAGGGCGCGGGGAGCGAGTGAGGCAGCGGCCATGCGAGCCATTCTATGTGGATTTAAATTCTTTATCAATAATTATAAATGATGTAAAATCGGCAAAAATACGGAAATCGCACCATGAGCACGCCTGAAATTTCTCCCGCAAGCCTTGATGCCTGGGCCCGGGCAGCAGCCAAGTCCGCCCCTCGCGGCGACCTGGACGCCCTCAACTGGCAAACGGCCGACGGCATCACCGTCAAGCCGCTTTACACCGCCCAGGACACGCGCGATCTGCCGCACGCCAATACCTTGCCCGGCTTCGAGCCCTACCTGCGCGGGCCACAAGCCACGATGTACGCGGTGCGGCCGTGGACCATCCGCCAGTACGCCGGCTTTTCCACCGCGCAGGAGTCAAACGCCTTCTATCGCCAGGCACTCGCGGCCGGCGGCCAGGGCGTTTCCGTGGCCTTTGACCTTGCCACGCATCGCGGCTACGACAGCGATCACCCGCGTGTGACGGGCGACGTCGGCAAGGCTGGCGTGGCCATCGACTCGGTCGAGGACATGAAGATCCTGTTCGACGGCATTCCGCTGGACAAGGTAAGCGTTTCGATGACCATGAACGGCGCCGTGTTGCCGGTGCTGGCCGGCTACATCGTTGCGGCCGAAGAGCAGGGCGTCTCGCGTGACAAGCTGTCGGGGACCATCCAGAACGACATCCTCAAGGAGTTCATGGTCCGCAACACCTACA
>JANYAN010000170.1 GCA_025361305.1 Burkholderiales bacterium | reverse complement strand
CCTGGACGAAGGCGAGTCCCTGGAGACCGACGACAACAGCATCGGCGGCGGCGGTCCCAGGATCATCCCTTGCAACTGGCTGCAGCACTACGAGAATCTGGTCGACCCGTTCCACGTCGTCATCCTGCACTCGACATTCAGCGGCACCCAGTTCGTCGAGCAGATGGCCGTGATGCCGCAGGTGAGCTGGGACACACAGGAGCTGAGTGTGCGCACCCTGTCGCTGCGCAAGCTCCCCGACGGCAAGACCCTGCGCCGCATCAGCGAGGCCGGCCTGCCGACGTTGCGGGTGATTCCCAGCCCGCGCCTCGGCCGCTATGGGCGGGTTGAATCGCTGGGCTGGGTGCTGCCGATCGACGACCACAGTTTCCGAATCTTCGTGGTGGGCCGCGTGCGCGAGAAGGGCGAACTGTTTCGCATGCGCTCACGGCTGAACGGCAAGCTGTGGGAAGAGCTGACGCCCGACGAGCACCGCCAGTTTCCCGGCGACTACGAGGCGCAGGTGAGCCAAGGGGCGATTGCCTGGCATTCCGAGGAGCACCTGGCCAGCAGCGACCGCGGGATCGTCATGCTGCGCCGGCTGCTGCAAAAGCAGCTCGATGCCGTGCGCGAAGGCCGGGACCCGGCCGGTGTGAGCTTCGATCCGGCTGCGGCGCCCGTGGTGTTCTCAGCTGGCAACTTCCTGGAGGATTGACCGGCCACTCAGCCCGGGAATCCCACGATGACGTCCACCACCATGTTGTTGCCGATCCGCAGCAAGACGACATCGCCGCCCACGCGCGCGTAACGATAGCCGTAGGGCACCGGCGGCAGGTGGGTGATCACCGGCTGCGGCACCGCATACCAGGACACGCCGCGCGGCAACGGCTGGCCGACCACATACTTCGCCTGTCCGGGTGGCATGCAGCCATTGTTCTTCTTCGCCAGGCCGGGCGGGCAGCCGCGGCGATCGCCGTAGTGCTGGCTGTAGTACTCGCGCACATAAGTGCGGTGCTCGTCGTTGAAATGCGCGCCGACCTTGACGTCCTTGCGCTCTTCCTTGGCCTGCTTCTTGTCCTGCTTTTGCTCGTGCTTGTCCTGCTTGCCGCCGGCCCATTCGGGCTTTTCGGCCAGGACTGTGCTGGCTGTGGATGTGGCCGCCATCAGCAGAACGAGGGTTCGAAGGGTTATCGCGTTGCATTTCAAAGTGTTCTCCAGACGGTTCAGATGCCCAAGTGAGAGCTTCGGGCCAGCGCCGGCCTGAGGCTGTAGGACTGCGCCGCGAGTCGGCATGCATTTGCGGTTGCCATGAGATGGCTCAGTCGGGCAGCGCCCGGTTTCAACGAGAGTCGGTTCTGTGTAACATCGGGGGCGACGGTCCCATCCCGAGGCCCGCAACCGTTCGGAGGTCTCATGGCAAAAGGTGATCAACGCAGCAACAAGATGGCAAAGAAACCGAAGAAGGACACTTCGCCACCCAAGCAGGGCGGGGCTTCCGATCGCCCCACGCCACCCATGACCGCGGTTCTGCCCCGAGGCAAGATCAAGAACAAGTAGTGGGCGCTGCCAGCGCGCTCAGCAGCCGGGCCGCCGAACAATAGCCAGCGGAACCGGCCAGCACGCGGCACGGTTCGGTGCCTGGTTGCCCGTTGAATCGCCGGTGCAGCGTCAAGCCGCCGCCATCTCACCAACCCGGTGTTCGTCATTGCCCACGCGGCGCGCCATCAGCCGATCGGCCGACACATACTGCTGGCGGTAGATTTCAAATGGCATGGTGTCTGCCGCTTCGACTGCAGCCTGGTCGACCATCGACCTTGCCGCCTGCGTTTCCATGCGGTCCTGCAATGCGGCGCTGTAGGGAAGCGCCAGCAACCTGGCCTTTGTCGCCTGTGACTGCGCCCGCACAAAGCCCGTGAATGAATTGTCGAAGTTGCTGGCCATCGCGGCCAGCACGCGGGCCGACGGCAGACGCCCGGGCTCTTGCAGCAGGGTTTGCGCAGTGCGCAGGGCCTCGCTGTAGCCGGTGGTGGCGTGGGCCGCATCGAGCGCGGCGGCAATCGGCTCACAGGCCTCGATCAGCTCGGCGCCCCAGTCCGTCAGCTTGACATTCGCGCCATCGCGCTCGAGCAGCATGGCCGGGTCGCGGCCATGCGCAGCCGTCTTGTGCTGATTGCGACCGAGCGCAGCAATTTCCTGGGGGGTATCGGGCGGGCTGTCGGCAAGCAGGCAGTGCAACAGGAAAACATCGAGGAAGCGGATGGTTCCCGCCTCGATGCCCACGGGCACAAACGGGTCCAGGTCCATCAGGCGCACCTCGACATATTCGACGCCGCGCTCGCGCAGCGCGTGCAGCGGCCGCTCGCCTGGATGGATGACCCGCTTGGGACGGATGGTGCCGTAGAACTCGTTCTCGATCTGCAGCAGGCTGGTGGCAAGCTGGTTGTATTCGCCGCCCGGGTTCATGATGCCGGTCGCTTCGTATGGCGGGTACGGGCGCGTCAATGCCTCGTGCAGGGACGCCGCGTAGCCGTCGAGGCTGTTGTAGCTCACGGCCAGGCTGGCCTGGGCATCGCTCTGGTATCCCAGCCGGCCCATTCGAAGCGAGGTGCCGTGGGGCATGTACATCGTCTGCGACGTGAGCTTTTCCAGCTGGTGCTCGCGCCCGGCGACAAAGCTGGAGCAGACCGCTGGTGATGCACCGAACAGGTACAGGATCAGGAACGCATGACGTCGGAAATTGCGGATCAGCGCGAAGTACTGCTCGTCGCTCACGCCGGGCAGCGACCAGTTGTAATGGATGCCCGAGATGGTCTGCATGCGTCGCCCGTAGCGGTGCGCCAGGCCGATGCGGTACACGCTTTTGGCGCGACCCACGTTCGACGAGCCATACAGGCCAATGGGGATCGTCTCGTCGGCCGGCAGGTTGCAGGGCATGCTGGAAACCCACAGCATCTCGTCGCCCAGCGCGCGGTAGGTGAACTGATGAATCTGCGTGAGCTCGTCCAGGCATTGCTCGACGCCGGAGTGAACACCGGTGATCAGTTCGAGCTGCGATTCGCTGTAGTCGGTGGTGATGTTCGGGTGCGTCAGGGCCGAGCCCAGCGGCGCCGGATGCGGTGTCACGGCCAGGCCGCCATCGGAGGTGGCGCGCAGGCTTTCCTTTTCCAGGCCGCGGCGAATGCCTTTCAGGCGGGCCGGGCCCAGTGTGCGCAGGGCGTCTTGCAGTCGGGTCATGGCTTGTCTCTTCGGGTCCCTGGGAGCATCGGTGGGCGGAAGTTAACACCTTTGAGGTGATTGTGCTGCGGACAGGAAAATCGCGCACGTGTTAGGGCGCATCCTCTAACTGCAGGGCGGCCATTAGGTCGCGCCCACTAGGCGGTCCCGGGACAATTGCGGCATCACTCTGAAAGGATCCTCATGAAAACCCCTGAATTCTCTTCTGCCGCCACCGACCTGCTCGAAACCTTCGGCAGCACGGCCAAGAACGTGATCGCCGCCTACCTCGAGGGTGGCGAACGCCTGGGCCACCTGGCCAGCCAGCGCTGGCACGCCGCCCTGAAGCAGGCCAGCCCGCAACTGACGCCCGAGACCCGCAAGAACGCGGCTCATGCAAAGCACGTCTTCGGCGGATACTATGCCCGGGGCCTGCAGATGTCCGCCAGCGGCGCCGTCGTTGCGGTCGACACGTTTGTCCAGGCCACGACAGCCGCCATCGAAAAGGCAGCTGCGTTCAAGCAGAACGTTGCTCAAAAGGCCGCCTGAGGCTGACCGGGTGGCAAAATCGGCCACCCCTCAATAAAACCTCCAAGGAGACACGCATGGCCGTGACCGTTCACATAGACCTGGGCTACGAGTTCGAAGTCAAGGCCAGGGCGGCGGAGGTGTTCGAAGTGCTCAGCGACGTGCCCACGTCTGTGTCGCATTTCCCCAAAGTGGACAAGCTCACCGATCTGGGCGAAGGCGTCTACAAGTGGGAGATGGCCAAGGTCGGCACCGCGCAGGTGAACATCCAGACCGTCTATGCCAGCAAGTACGTGTCGAACAGGGCCAAGGGCAGCGTGGTCTGGACGCCGGTTGCCGGCGTGGGCAATGCGCTGGTCGGCGGCAGCTGGAAGATCAAGGACAACAAGAAGTCCACCGGTATCGAACTCAAGATCGAGGGCGACATCACCCTGCCCCTGCCGGGCCTGATGAAGATGGTGGTGGCTCCAGTTGTGGAAGGCGAGTTCGAAAAGCTGGTCGACAAGTACATCGTCAACCTGATCAAGCGCTTCGGCGGCGAGGTCTGAGGCAGATCAGCGGCGAGGCGCGGGGCCAGGTGCCCTGCCCGCGATGTGCCGGAAAGTGATACGGCCCTTGGTCAGATCATAGGGCGACATTTCAAGCGAAACGTTGTCGCCAGCGATGATGCGGATATGGTGCTTGCGCATCTTGCCGCCGGTGTAGCAGATCACCTGATGACCGTTGTCCAGCGTGACACGAAAGCGTGAATCGGGCAGCACTTCGTCGACGTGCCCCTTCATTTCAATCAGTTCTTCCTTGGCCATGGCGGTTCCTCGATTATTGGGGGACGGCGCCAACCAGGCACGGGTGGCGCTCTCCGATCCATTGCAGGCCTTCGGCGGTGGCGTGATTCGCGGCCGCCAGCTTGCTTCTGAAAAGCCGGGTCAGGCGCAGCACACGGTCGTGTGTGCCGCTGCCTGTTCCGGAGCGGATCGAGACCGAGCAGGCGTACCAGCCGTTCTCGAGAAGTTTGGTCAGCGGCGAGATAAGGTACTTGCCGGCAGTGACGTTGATGTTTTCGTTATTCATGATCGATGTGCGGCCCTTTACCGGCCGCTGGTTTTGTCTTGAAGTTATCGGCGAGCGGGAAAAGCCGACGTGCATATCGAACCTGGCTGCAAGGCCTCGCTCGGAGGGCCAGGACTGCGTCCGGAATCGGACCGTGAGAAGGCCCGGAAGACGCGTACGCAGCAGCTTGGGCTGCGTAGTCGAAGTCGCCATTGTACTCGGGTTGATCCATCCGGCGCGATACGGGCGTCACGCCCTCCTGAATTGGCGCCCGGCGCGTTATTTGGCCAGCACCCGCAGCAGCCAGCGGTTCAGGTCGGCGATTTCCTGCGCGCTGACCGAATGCTCCATGGGGTACTCGTGCCACTCGACGTCATAGCCCAGCGCCTGCAGCTCGTCGCGCGTAGCCCTTGCGCGATCGATGGCGATCATTCCGTCGAACTGACCGTGAGCCTGGAAGATGGGCGTGTGCGTGTTGGCATCGCTGCGCTCAGCCGCTGTGGTGTGCGCCAGCGGGAGATAGCCCGACAGGCCGACCAGGCCACCCAGGCGCTCTGCGTGTCGCAAGCCCGTCAGCAGCGTCATCGCGCAGCCCTGCGAAAACCCCATCAGCACGATCCTGGCTGCTTCGACGCCACGCGCCTTTTCTTGCGCAATCAGCCCCTCTACCAGTGCCTGCGCCGCACGCAAGCCGGGCTCGTCTTCCCGGCGCGCGGCCTCCGTGCCCAGAATGTCGTACCAGGCTCGCATCCGGTAGCCGTTGTTGATCGTGACCGGCATCACCGGCGCATGGGGGAACACGAAGCGCACCGGACCTATGGCATCGAGCCGAAGCTCCTGCGCGATGGGGACGAAATCGTTGCCGTCGGCGCCCAGTCCGTGCAGCACGATGATGGTGGTCCTGGCACCGGGCCCGGTTTCGTGTTCGATGGTTTCCAAATCAGGCATGGTCGGGTTCTCGCGGGGCTGTGAATGACGAGCACACTTTACTGGGGATTTTTTTGTAGCTATTTGTGACAATGGGCCAAGGCAGCAGTTGCGGCTGCAACACGAGCACGTGACAGACGCGTATATTGACCTTCGGGCAGGGCGGGATATGCCGCCGCGCTCGCGCAACTTCAACCCCATCCTAGGAGCCTCATGATGAGATCGATGATGAAAAGAGTGACTTGCCGCGCCCTGGTCGTGTCCCTGCTTGCGCTGTCTTTCCAGACGGCGAACGCCGGAATGATTGGCGCCGACAAGGCCGCCGGGCCCGCCCCGACGGACCGCGGCATCGTTCTGAGCATGCTCGAGCGCGGTGAGACGGTAGCCCAGTTGCGCAGCTACGGCGTGGATCCGGCGCTGGCGCGCGAACGCGTCAATGCGATGACCGACCAGGAGGTGCAGGCAATGGCGTCCGACATGCAGGCCGCGCCGGCCGGCGCCAACGCCGCCGCCTGGTGGGCCGTGGTCATCATCGCTGGCCTCATCTGGTACTTCGCATACCGCAAGTAGGCAATTCGCGAACAATGGCGCGAAGGCGTCCCTGGCCGGCCCGCCTTCGCGCGGGCCTTTCCATGGTAGTGGCAACCGTGCTGTGCGGCTGCGCCCAGCTGGTGCCTCAAACCGTGGCTTTGCGCACGGGCTGGCCCGAGGGCGTGGCGCAGGCCACGCAGATATCGAACGTTCCATTCTTCCCGCAAGACCAGTACCAGTGCGGACCGGCCGCGCTGGCGACGCTCCTGGCTTTCACCGGCGTGCAGGTCACGCCCGAGCCGTTGGTCGATCTGGTCTACCTGCCGGTGCGCCAGGGCAGCCTGCAACTCGAGATGCTCGCCGCACCCCGCCGCTACGACCGGATCGCCTACCCGCTCGCTCCGCGCTATGCCGACCTGTTGAGCGAGGTCGCGGCTGGCAACCCCGTGCTGGTGCTGCAGGATGTGGGCACCATGTTCACCGACTGGCACTACGCCGTGGTCACCGCATTCGACTACGACGCAGCCGAACTGTACCTGCGTTCGGGCACCGAGCCACGTGTGGCCATTCCGTTCACGGCGTTCGAGCGGACATGGATCAAAAGCGGGTACTGGGCAATGGTCGTGTTACCGCCCGACCGCATCGCGGCGACGGCGACTGAAGAACGCTGGATGAGGGCAATATTGGCGATGGAGCGCAGTGCCAGCGCCCGCGCAATCATCCGGGCATACGCCACCGCGTTGCAACGCTGGCCGGACAACATGCCGGCGGCGATCGGGCTGGCCAACCAGCACCATGCGGCAGGCGATCTGGCCAAGGCGGCTGCGGTCCTGCGCCAGGCGCTTGTGCGAAGTCCAGAGTCCATCATCGTCATGAACAACCTGGCGCAGACTCTCTCAGACCAGGGCTACCAAGGTGAAGCCCTGGCGCTGATCGAACGGGCCTCGGATCCCAAGAGCCCGTTCGCCTCCGAGGTGCGAGCTACCCGCCAGCTGATCCTGCAGCGGATGAACCCGCAAGCGGGCTCCAAGCCGCAGGCCCTGCCTTAGTTGCGGTCAGTGCGGCGTGCGAGCTTGGGCTTGGCAATCGGCTCGGGCGCAGGCGCCGCGCCCATGGTGGTGGTTTCGACCACCGGTGCCTCAGGGGCAACTGCAATCGGAGCGGGTTCTACGTTGACCGCGGCGACTTCTTCCTCGCGCACGATTGTGGCGAGGCGAATGGTGTCCGGCGCCAGCGAATAAACACCGGTTTCACCCATGGGCGTGTGCATGCTCGTTTGCTGGCCGGCAGCGATGGCCGGATTGGTGATACGTGCGTCCGGCGGAACACCCTGTGCGACCGCAACGCTGATTGCGGCAAGGGCGCCAATGGCGGCAATCAAGCCGGCGATTTTGGTGGAAGTGGACATGTGAAAAGCTCCTTGGGGTTGCGTGGCGGGCCGGACAAGCTGGCGTCTTCGCCGGCTGATTCAACCTTAGCGGTTCAAGAAAACTTCAGTGTCAGACCGACACGCATCACGGCGTGGGACTTGCGCCCACGCACACGTCGGGATGAAACGAACGTAACTGTTCGCGCCGGTTCAACCGCGCAGCGCGCGCGCCATGCCGGCAATGAAACCGGGCGCATGAGCACCGTCGAGCCAACGGACCACGACCACGGCCTGATGCCCGGGCTCGATCCATACATAGTGACCGCCGGCGCCGACCATGAACCAGCTTTCGTGCGATGCGTCCGCAAATAGTCGCCCATCGCGGTTAAGCCAGGTAAGCCAGCCGTAGAACGGCGCCACCGTGCCGGGCTGGCTCATGCGCGCAACCCAGTCCGCCGGCAGCAGTTGCCGGCCCGCTTGAGACCCGCCGTCCAGCAGCAGTTGGCCGATGCGGGCCTGGTCGCGTGCGCCGATCGACACGCCACCGCCCCAGTGACTGCCGCCTGGCACGGATTGCACCCGCTGTGCCGGGCGGTCGTCCCGTGCCGGAAGATCGATCCAGGCATCGTCATAGCCTTCCCATCGCCACGTCCCGCTGGCACCGAGGGGCCCCAGGATCGTTCGCTCGAAGACAGCCGGCAACGGCTCGCCGAACAAGTGCAGCAGCGCCAGCGACAGCTGGTTGATACGCACGTCGTTGTATTCCCAGTAACTGCCCGGGCTTTGGAGCGACCGCGCGTCGCCCTTGCGGCCTGTCGTCGGCTTGGGGTCGTGCGCGACGCGCCGGTAGTGTTCGACCTGGTCGGGCATGCCCAGGCAACTGCCCTGCCATTCGCTGGTCTGCTCCAGCAGGTGGGCCCAAGTGATGGACCGGTTGTGCGGCGTGTCGAAACCGATGCCGGGCAGACGCTGCGCCACTGGCTCGCCGGCGTCTGGCAGCAGTCCGCAGCCGTGAGCGACGCCGGCCAGCAAGGCCAGGTAGGTCTTGGCGACGCTAAAGGTCAGGTCGGCCCGGTCCGGCTCGCCCCAGGCCGCGATTTCGCGTCCGCGCTGCCAGACCACCCCGGACACCGGACCGCGTGCGTGCACCGGACCGCGTAGCCGGTCGTAGGGAGGCGGGTCGTCGTGGTGTACGCCCCAGTGCGCCGGATCGGCAGCAGGGTCGCGCGGCCACGCCACCTCGTGGGCTCGCGCAAATTCAATCGCGTCGGTCATCAGGTGGTCCATGGCCGCAGCATAAGCGAAAGGACTCTGGTAGCCTCGTTCCATGGAGATTCATGACAACTTGCCGGACAGCGCGCCACGCGATGCCTCGACGGTCGTCATGCTGCGCGACGCTGTTGCCGGCCTGGAGGTTTTCCTGCTCAAGCGCCACGACCTGTCGGACGTCCTGGGCGGCGCCTACGTGTTTCCTGGCGGCAAGCTGGATTCGGGCGACGCCACGCCCACAATGACAAGCCGAATGGACGTGGCCACCGGGGTGCTGCACGCGGCCCTGGGTGAACCCGACCTGGACGTGCCGACGGCGGCCGGCCTGTACGTCGCCGCGTTGCGCGAAGTCTTCGAGGAGACGGGCGTGCTGTATGCACCGGGCGTCGATGCGAAGGGTGCGCACCGGGCCACGGCGCTGCTGCGTGAAGGCAGGGCGTTCGATGAAGTGCTTGAGGCCATGGCTTTGGACCTGGCAGTCAGCCAACTGGAGCCGTGGTCGCGCTGGATCACGCCGCGGGTCGGCGGCGTGGCCCGCAAACGATTCGATACCCGATTCTTTCTGGCGCCCATGCCTGCAGGGCAGCAGGCGCTGCACGACAACCACGAGGCGACGCAGAGTGCGTGGCTCACGCCGCGCCAGGCGCTTGAGCAATTCCGCGATGGCCACATAGAACTGGCACCGCCCCAGATCATGAGTCTGGCCCATCTGTCGCACCACAGCACGGTGAGCGCGGCGATCGAACAGGCGCGCCAGCGCACGCCGCCAGTCATCCGGCCCGAGGCGTTCGAAGATAGTGGAATGCGCGTCGTCTGTTACCCGGGTGACGAGCGCCATTCTGTGCGTGAACGCGCGCTACCCGGGCCAACCCGGCTGCGCTACCGCAACCGGCGTTTCGAGCCGGTCGACGGTTTCGAGTCGCTGTTCAGCTGAGGCGACCGGACAGGTCTGCCCGACCTGCAATCCACCAGCCCGAAGAGGCCGCCGGTCAGATCCTGCAGATGGTGGAGATCACCGATGCCGATGCCAAGTCGTGGCTGTCCCTGTTCTCGATTGAAAAGCAGCCCGACGACAGCTGGCGAATCAGTGGTTGCCTGGTCGCCGAAAACCACTGGCGCGCTGCGTGACGGGCGCACCAAAAAAAGAAACCGGGCCAAGCCCGGTTTCCCTTTCGCGTGACAGCAAGAAAACCGTTAGTGGATTGGCCGAAGGGCAACCGGCGCCGGATCAGCGGGCAAGTCGTAAGCACCAAACATTTCGCGCGCCGGCCTTGTCTCGGGCAGCACATAGATCACGGCGCCCCCGTTGCGCACGCTTGCGCGCACCACATGCTCGTAGAAGGCAGGCGGCAGGTTGATGCACCCGTAGGAGATGCGATGCTCGGCCGGCGCCGGCGACGCAAGCCGCTCAAGGCGCCGCTCGGCGGGCACCAGGGCGCGTACGCGATGCATCGAGACGGCCAGGTCGTAGTCCACCCAGACGATGTCCTCGCCGTGGGAATTCACACCGGCCTGGGCGATGAAGCGGCCAGCTGGCGTGGTCCTTTCCTCGGGGCGGACCTGGGACAGCGGCTTGTCACCGATGCCGGCAATGGAGTCGTCGCCACGAGCCAGACCCAGCAGCGCGGGCGCCGCGCCCCTGAGCTTGCCGTCCGGGCCGAACACGTAGACCCGGGCGAACCGCTTGTCCACCACGATGACGGACATCCTCATGTTGTCGCCTGAATGGATCGCCCAGTTGGCGACCAGCCGCGCCTCGCTGGATGGTCGCTCGGCGCCGAAGTCGGCCCGCAGCGCCGGAACCGACCCGGTCGCGGCCGGCAAGGCGGCGTTTGCGCATGGCAGCGCCATCATCAAGGCAAGCGCGCTGGCGTGCAGGGCGAGCTTGAAGTTGCCGAACGAGTGGCAACGATTGCCGGCGCGGGCGACTGATCGGGTCATGACATGGGATGCGTTTCCTGGCCCCAGCGTTCGATTTGCAGGGTCGGATCGGCGCATTCGAAACCAAGCGTGGCTTCATCGCGGTCCGCCGGAGCGCGGACAGTCGCCGGCGCGGCATCGCGCAGGGCAAGGCGGGGGTCGTGTTGTGGTTGTGACTCGTGGAACAGTCTGGACATGGGGCTCTCCGGCACAGGGGATTGGACGCATGACCATTGTTGTTGGCCGCGTTCTGAAACCCCATCCGTCGAACGCCCGTAGTGGCGTAGGAAGCTGCCTACGGTCGCACGCCCAGGCGCCACAACGACGTGACTTCGCGGGCACGGGCGGCATGCAGCGGGTCCTGCGCGTCGCTGGCCTTGGGATGGCGTGGACGTATGTCTGCACGCCCAAGCACAGCCAGGCCACCCGCCTCAATCCATTGCATCAGCTCATCGCGGGTGCGCAGTTCCAGGCGTTCCGCAAGGTCCGACAGGATCAACCAGCCCCGGCCGCCCGGCGCGAGGTGTTGTGCCAGACCGGAGAGAAAACCCCGCAGCATGGCGCTGCCCTCATCGTAGATTGCCCGCTCTACGGGCGAGCTTGCCCGGGCGGGTACCCAGGGCGGGTTGCAGACGATCAAGGGTGCGCGGCCCGGTGGGAACAAGTCGGCCTTCACCACTTCGACCCGATCGGCAAGGTCGAGCTGTGCCAGGTTATCGCGTGCGCAAGCCAGTGCGCGAGGGTCCTGGTCGGTAGCGACGACGCGCTGCATGCCACGCCTGGCCAGCACCGCGGCCAGTACGCCGGTGCCGGTCCCTATGTCGAAGGCAAGCTGCCGCGAGGGCAGCGGTTCCTGCGCGACCAGGTAGATGTACTCGCCGCGCACGGGCGAATACACGCCATAGTGCGGATGAATCCGGTTGCCGGGCGGCGGGCCCAGCGCCGGAATTTCCACGCCCTTGCGGCGCCACTCGTGTGCGCCGACCAGACCGAGCAACTCGCGCAGCGATGCGACGCTGGCTTCGTCCCCATGCGGGCCCCAGGCCTCGCTGCAGGCCAGGCGCAGATCTGGCGCACGGCGCAGCTTGATGCCGTAGTCCGCTTCGAGCGGAATCAGCACCGAGGCCAGCACACGCGAGCGCTGCGCCTGGCCCTGCCGGTGCAGGTGAAACGCCTCGGCCAGTGACAGCGGCACCCGGCCCGGCCGCCGCGACCGGCGGTCGGCGCGCCGCGCCAGTGCTTGCACCAGTTGCCGCGCATTGTTGAAGTCGCCCCGCCACAGAAGAGCCGTACCCTCGCACGCCAGCCGATAGGCAGCGTCGGCACGGGTCGTGTCGTCGGCCACCTGCACCCGTGTCGGGGCGGTGGCGCCGCTTTCGGATCGCCACCGTACCGCATGTTCCTGGCCCGATTCGAGCCAGCGCAAGATCGCCGGGGTACTCATGAGCCAGCCTTGCGCCGTAGCACTCGCTGGCCAAACGACCAAACGGCTAGCACAAGTGCTCCGGCAACGATGCCAGCCATTGCATCGAGCACGATCGAGAGCATCGTTGCCAGTCTGGCGTCCAGGCCCTGCCCCAGCTGGCTCAGCGCATGTCCCAGCGGCTCGATGCCGTGCACGAGGATTCCGCCACCGACCAGGAACATCGCCACAGTCCCCGCGACCGACAGGCCTTTCATCAGCCAGGGTGCCGCTTTCACGATTGCGGTGCCCAGCGCGCGCATCGCAGCAGACGGCCGGCGGCTCAGAAACAGGCCGAGATCGTCCAGTTTGACGATTGCCGCAACCAGGCCGTAGACGCCGACCGTCATGATGACGGCGATGCCCGCGAGCACGCTTAACTGCACCATGAATGGATTGCCCGCTACCGTGCCCAGCGTGATGGTGATGATCTCGGCCGAGAGGATGAAGTCGGTGCGCACCGCGCCCCGGACCTTGTCCCTTTCCAGCACCAGCGGATCCACCGCGGGGTTGGACAGCGCCGTTGCCAGCGCCTGGTGGCGCGCCGCCTCGTCACCAGCGCCGGAGCCATACCGGTGCACAAGTTTTTCGAAGCCTTCGAAGCAAAGAAACGCTCCCCCGGCCATGAGCAGCGGCGTCACCGCCCATGGCACCAGCGCACTGATCGCCAGCGCAGCCGGCACCAGGATTGCCTTGTTGACCAGGGATCCGCGCGCCACGGCCCAGACCACCGCCAGCTCACGGTCCGCAGCCACGCCAGCCACCTGGTAGGCGTTGAGTGCAACGTCGTCGCCCAGCACGCCTGCCGTCTTTTTCGCAGCGACCCCGCTGAGAACCGAAACATCGCCCAGGAGACTCGCGATGTCGTCGATCAGCGCGAGCAGACTGGAAGCCATGGGTCGGGTCAGCTTTGCCGCAGCGCTTTTGGCGCTACTCAGTCCAGCGCCCGGCGCAGCCGGATTTCCTCGATCTTCACGCCGGCCATGAGCGCAGTACGGGCCGTGTTGAGCTGGCGCTTGAAGCCCGCCAGTTCGAAAAAGCGCAGTGCGCGCTGATTGACCAGGGGTAGCCACACCGTCACTTCGGTGCAACCTTCTTCGATGAGCCCCTCGCGCGCGGTGTCCCAGAGGGCAAGACCCGCCCCGCTGTCCCAGCACGCGGGATCGACGTACAGGGCCCATATTTCTCCGGTGGTCGGCTTGGACTTCGGATCGCGTGAGCGGTCGAAACCGACGAAGCCCACCATCCGCGCACCGTCCAGCGCGACGTGCACCTGGGGCTCGGCGTATTCGATGGCATCGCGCCAGAAGGCGCGGCGCTTGTCCATGGGCAGGCTGGCATGCTGGCCGGGAGCCAGCGCCTCGTACGCGGCATGCGAAGAAGCGGCGTGGATCGTGGCCACCTGATCGGCGTCGCCGGGGGCAGCAGGGCGGACCTGATAGCTGGACATGGCTGGATTTCGTGTTTCGATCCACTGATTATGATGGGCCATGAGATTGCGAGATCCGGTTCCGCACGGCGATGCGCCTGCCGGCTTACAGGCGCCGCCTTTCAGCGCGCGCCTGGAACCGGGGGACCGGCGCTTCGACGCGCCCGCCGACCAGCCCTTGATGCAGTCGGCCGCCCGGGCCGGCATCGAATTGCCCAGTTCCTGCCGAAATGGCAGCTGCCGTACGTGCATCGGGCGCCTGCTCAGTGGCCGGGTCACGTACCGCATTGATTGGCCAGGGCTGCTGCGCGAAGAAATGGCAGAAGGGTGGTTTCTGCCCTGTATCGCCTACCCGGCAACTGATCTGGTTTTTGAGCGTCCCGTGCCGTCCGAGTTCCCCGGTCGTTTCCGCGCTTCGTCTGCTTAGGCCGCAGCGCCATGGTCCGGCGATCGTGAAGCGATTGATTGCGGCCGCCCTGCTGGCTTTTGCCGCCACTGCGCCTCACGCCGCACCTTTCGAGGACGGCATGGCGCAGCGCACCCTGCCCTGCACTGCATGCCACGGCAAGCAAGGTCGCGCGGGCCCCGACGGCTATTACCCGCGCATCGCCGGCAAGCCCGCGGGCTACCTGTACAACCAGCTGCTGAATTTCCGCGACGGCCGGCGCCACTACGGGCTGATGACGAGGCTGCTCGACCCGCTGTCGGACGCCTACCTGCTGGAAATCGCGCAGCATTTCGCGGCGCTCGAGCTCCCTTACGCGGCGCCCGTCACCTCTCCGCTGGCAGAGCCGACACTTCAGCGCGGCCAGGCACTGGCGTTGCAAGGCGACGCGACGAAGAACCTGCCGGCCTGCGTCCGCTGTCACGGCCAGTCTCTGACGGGTGTGGCCCCTAACACGCCCGGACTGCTCGGCCTGCCGCGCGACTATCTCAACGCGCAACTGGGTGCGTGGAAGACCGGGCAGCGGCGCGCCCACGCGCCCGACTGCATGGCCAAACTGGCCCGGCAGCTGGACGAAACCGACCTCAATGCTGTCACCGGCTGGCTGGCAGCCCAGCCCGTACCCGCGGATTCCCGGCCGGTCGCCGCATTGCCCCGGCCTCCCGGCATTTCCTGCGGCAGCGCCATGTTGCCGGCAGGCAGGCAACAACCGTGAAGCGCTTCCTGATCGCCCTCGTCCTGGCTATCCTGGCGCTGGCCGCGGTGGCGTGGCTCTTCGATCCGCGCGGCGCGGATCGAATTCATGACGCGCCCGCACCCGTTTCGCCGACGGCCGGTGACGTGCAGCGCGGCGCGTACCTGGCGCGAGCCGGCAACTGCATGGCCTGTCACACCGAGCGCGGCGGCGCGCCGTACGCGGGCGGCCGCGGGATCGAGACTCCGTTCGGGACGGTGTATGCCGGCAACCTCACTCCAGACCCGCAAACTGGCATCGGCGACTGGTCGGCAGACGACTTCTGGCGCGCGCTGCACCTGGGCCGTTCGAAGGACGGGCGGCTGCTCTACCCGGCCTTTCCTTTTCCCAACTTCACGCGCGTGACGCGCCCCGATGCCGACGCGATCTACGCCTACCTGCGAACCCTGGCGCCGGTCGCACGGCCGAACGCGGCCCACACTCTGCGCTGGCCCTACAGCACCCAGGCGGCACTGGGCGTATGGCGTGCGCTCTATTTCAGCCCCGAACAACAGGGTGACGACCTGCGGCAAACAGCGCAATGGAATCGCGGCGCCTATCTGGTGCAGGGCCTGGGTCATTGCCCAGCCTGCCACACCGCGCGCAATGTGCTGGGTGCGAGCAATGGCATTGCAGATCTGTCGGGCAGCATGATC
>JANYAN010000147.1 GCA_025361305.1 Burkholderiales bacterium | reverse complement strand
TGATTGGCCAAAACATAGATGTAGCGGTTGCGGCCCATCGCGTTGCCGGGATTGAAGCCCGCTTCGGGATAGTACGGAGACACCAGCACGAGCTGGCCCTCTTGGAGCCCAATGCGGTTGTGCCTGTTAACGCTGCTCTTCAGTAGATCGGCGGCCAGCACGCCAATACAGCATCCACCGGCCTCCGTCACACCTTGCATTGCGGCTGCGTCGACTCCGCGCGCTCCACCGGAAACCACGGCGAGGCCAACTCTGGCGCACCGGCTGGCCACGTCGCGCGTGAATTCCAATGCCGATTCGCTCGCGTCTCTTGATCCGATAATGGCAAGTCCGCCGGCCTCCAATAGTGCCTTGTCTCCGGCACCGTAGAGCAGGGGAGGTGCACTGTGCTTTAGTCGTTGCTTCAAGCGCTTAGGGAATGCCGGGTCTCCACGCGAAATCACCCACAGGCCACCGCGGGACCAACGCTCTAACGCCAGCGCCATGCCAGTGCCCCGGCCCAGCAGGAACTCAATCCGCTTGCGCTCTAGCTTAACCTCGTGCACGGCTGTGAACCGATCGGGTGCGTCAGATCCCAGGAGGTCCGAAGGGCGGAGGCTGCGACCGTTCAACCATTTGGCCAACTCCCCATACTCGCGCGGGGACAGCGGCGAGTGGGGCTCCTGCTTCTCACCGCCGAAGCGTCCGCACAGCAGCAGCACCACCTCGGTGTCGGCGCTCAGCGCATCTTGCGTCATTTATAGTCCTTTACTTCGCGGCCGTCGTGGCCAGCGCAAACGGGAAAACTGCGTCTGCCCCCGCCTGCTTCAACAGGGCGGCTGCCAGCGTCAGCGTCCAGGCGGAATCGACCACGTCGTCCACCAAGAGCACGGGCCCGTCGATATTCGCCCCATGCTGAATAACGAAGGCGCCGTCCAGGTTGTGACACTGGTGGAAGCGGTTCTCCATGTGCTTCTGCGGCTCCGTCTCCCGGCTTTTCTCGACCACCGGACAGAAGCGCAAGCCCAGTGCTGCAGCCACGCGCCGCGCAAAGTCAGGCACGAGGTCGGGGTGACGGCGCGATGGGATGCAGGTGACCCAAGCGATCCGCGCCGCTGCGGGCCAGCGCTGGCGCAGCAGTTCTACAGTGGCCGCAACCAGTTCGTCATCGAAACGTCCGGCCTCTTTGCCTTGAGCCACCAGGGCGCCCCAGACCGGCTCACCCCAGCGCGAGAGAACGCGACCGTCTTCGCCGCGCAGCTCCAGCGGAATGTTGGCCTTGTTCCACCCGAAGGTGGCCACGTAGGTCGCTAAGGCGCCGAGGTCCCACTGCTTCTTCAACTCCAACGGCATCTCGCTGTGGCGAATGAACTGCTGGGCTGCAATCAGGGTCTGGCGCTCCACGGTCGCAGCCAATACGGGGTGCCCAAGGCAGACTGCGCAACGCCCACAGGCGGCGGCGGTCGCATCGTCGAGGGCTTCGGCCAGGAACTGCATGGAGCAGCGCTCGTTCTTCAGGTACGCCTGCATCTGTGCCCACTCGGCTTCGCGCTGGCGCGTCAGATGCTCCATGCGCTCACGATCCATCACAAATGCGTGTGGCGTCCGAGCCCACTTGCCGTCTAACCGCAGCACCGGCGACATCGGTTCCACGACCAGCAGCTTCAGTACCTTCTCAATTTGCGAGGGCCGCAGGTTCACGGCGCGCTCAATCTCGCGCACGTTCAAGCCATCCTCGGCGTCTTCCAGCGCATGCAGAATTCGATCCACCTGCCACTGCGGAGGGAAGGCCGTGTCCCGGAAGTATTCGTTGATGCCGGCCTCTTCCTCGCCGGACATCAGCACCCCAAAAGCTCGGTTGATGGCCCGCCCAGCACGACCCACCTGCTGGTAGTAGGCCACCACGTTGCCGGGTGTCTGGAAGTGGATGACGAAGGTCAGGTCTGGCTTGTCGTAGCCCATCCCGAGCGCCGTGGTGGCCACCAAGCACTTCAGCTGGTTGGTCAGCAACGCTTGCTCCAGCACCTGGCGTTCTGCATTTTCCTTGCCGGCGTGGTAGGCCCGGGCGTCCACTCCACGGCTTTGCAGCCACTGCGCCACGCGATCGGCGTCGCGCGTGGTCAGCGTATAGACGATGCCGCTGCCAGCAATCTGCGGAATCCGGTCTGCCAACCACGCCAGACGCTCCGCAGGGCTTGGCATACGCATCGCCTGCAGGGCAAGGCTGTCTCGCATCAAGGGGCCGCGTTGCACCTGTACGCCATCGCCCAGTTGACTAGCCACGTCGCGCTCGACGCGGCGATTGGCCGTGGCGGTCGTGGCTAGAACAGCAATGTTGCGGGGCAACCGTGCCAAGACCTGTCCGACTCGGCGGTAATCGGGCCGGAAGTCGTGCCCCCAATCCGAGATGCAGTGCGCTTCGTCGATAACCAGCAGGCCGATCCGTGCGGCGATTGGTTGCAGCGCACGCGCGACGAAATCATCGTTCGCCAGGCGTTCGGGCGAAATCAGTAGCAGATCCGCCTCATCAGCCAGCAGGCTACGCCGAACCACATCCCAGTCAGTTTGGTTGGTCGAGTTAATAGTCACCGCCCGCAGTTGCAGCCGCTGCGCGGCCTCGATCTGGTTACGCATCAGCGCCAACAGCGGCGAGATGATCAGCGTCACCCCGTGCCCCTGCGATCTCAGCAGCTTGGCCGAGACGAAGTACACCATGCTCTTGCCCCAGCCTGTGCGCTGGACACAGAGCACCTTACCTCGGCGGTTTACGATGTGATCGATGGCTTCCCACTGACCTTCCCTGAAAGTGACGGCACGATTCCCCATTGCCACCCTCAGGAACTCTGCTGCTTCGACTTTGGTTGTCATGGCTATCCTTTCACACCGCCGCGTCAATCGGCACCCACTGGTACGACTGCCGAACATGCTGGCGATCTTTTCGCTCCGAGGTCAACAACCCGCCGGCAGTAGCTGACGGACCTTTACAAGATCCTCTTCTGTCTTGCTCAAAATGCGCTCGAAGCATCCATCGCAAACCCGACGCGCCGTCGAGTAGGCCTGCCCGACTTGCGGAATCTCGATGCAGGTCGTGCTTTTCAGCAGCTCTTCGTTGCAGCGATAGCAATGGCTGAGCTTACCGACATCGACGCGCCTCGAGCGGCCGTTGGTGCCGCCGATCAACGATGGGGTCGGACCTTTAGGACTGCTTTTTGTCATAGTCGGCCTTCGCTTTGCGCACTCGCCTGACCAGAACCTGCAGCGGTTCCTCCAGGTTGTCGAGCACGTTGCGGAATTCTTCAGTGGTAGCCGCTGATCGCTCTTTGCCCAGGCGCTTCTCGATTTCCTTGTTCACCATCATCAGCGCGCATATGTAGTTGTTCTTGCCGGTCAGGCGCATCTGGTATTTGTAGACCATCTCGGTACCAGCCTGCGTCAGCTCGACGTGGTTCAACAGGATGCTCGCTAATCGTTTTGCACGCTCCTGCAGGCGTTTGCGTGCCTCTTCCCATTCGCGCTGCGGCTGAACCGCGAACGGTTCCGTCGCGGCTCCCTTCCGTAGCGGCGACTTTTGCGCCGCTCGGACCATTTCTTCGACCTTGCTGTCGTCGAGACCCAGGAGCTTCATGCGGTCGCGCAGGTCAGCGATGATTTGCGCGTCCTCGACCGACGTGAAATCTTCTTCCCACAGCGAATCGACGATTTCGCCATGCACGATCACCTGGTCGCCAGCACGCAGCCGTGTTGTGCCATCGCGCACAGCCTGCGGCACTTCCGGCTCCTCGCCGCCGATGACCTTGTCCCAGAACGCCTGATCGTCGTTCTCGAACTGCTTGAATTCCTTCAGCCGCTCATCGAGGTTCATGCCCAGATGGGTCACTATATGGCCGACGTTATCGGGATGGCCCGGGTCGTTCTGGACGACAACCCGCATGATGCGACCTACGAATTGAATGTATGGATTCAGCGACCGGAACGGCCGGAAGATGGCTGCCACGCTCAATTTCGGGTGATCGAATCCCTCGCCCAGCATCTGAACTTGGATGATGCAGTCGAGCGAGCCATTGCGCAACGCGGCCAGAATCGCCGCCTTCTCGTCTTCCATAAGGTTGCTGTGGATGACGGCGGAATTGAAGCCACGTTCCTGATAGAGCGACCGGATTTCTTTCCCGTGATTGATGGAGCAGGCTACCGCGATCAGTTGATGTTGTGTGCCGCTTTGCCGTAGCTCTTCGAGCTTTTGCAGGCTGCTATCGACGATGTGCTGATTGCATAGGCGCGCAAGCGCTACGCCCCGGCTGAACCACACCTCTTCCTTAAGCTTCAAAACCTGGTCCAGCGTGTAGGAACGACCGCCGCTGTCTGAAAACCCGAGTTCTATCGTCGAAGGGGCCACATAACTAGCTTTCAAACGTTTGATATATCCCTTCAGCGTGGCGTTGCGGAACGGATAACGGAACACCAATTCACCGTCCAGTTCCTGGCGATCGCTCCGGAAGGGGGTTGCCGTGAGCAGGATGACTTTCGCTTTGGGGAAACGCTCGATGACCTTTTGCCAACTGTCGGCGGCGCTGTGATGCGCCTCGTCGACGATGATCATGTCGAAGAAGTTGTCTGAAAACTGAGTCAGCCACTTGTCAACGTTGGTCGCGAGCTGATGGACATTAGTGATTACGATGTGGGACTTCGTGGCGATCGAGATATTCCCGCTGTCCAGGGTGCATGCCAGCGGACCCGACAGCATCTGATCATTGCTCAGGACACTCGCCTTGCGCCAGAAGCATTTCTGCCGGTTGGTGATGTCCATCGCCTCATAAAGACCTTCCTTGATCTGCAGGTTGGGCGCGATGACGATGACCCGCCCTTCCGCCAGTCCGAACGGCAACAGCGAAGCTAAGCCTGTCTTGCCGCAGCCGACAGGGATTTGCAGGATCGCTTTGTTCTTGCCCGCGCGAAAGAACTCGTACGTGCGCAAGTAGCCGTCACGCTGCGGATCCCGCAGATGGTCGTTCCCGTCTATCAAAAAATCCGCGTCGAGGAAGAACGATTGCAGTGGCCGCGCAGAGCGCACCCACTGATCCAAGCCATCCTTCTCAAACAGCCATTTCTTTCCGATCTTCTTGGCGGGAATGCGCCCCTCCCGGGCCAGCGCATACAGCGCGGTTTTACCCATGCCCAGATAGATCGCGGTTTCTTCTAACGACAGCCAGCCTTCAGATTCAGTCATATGCACCACTATTTGATATTAAATGATATCAAACGACAGATAAAAGGGCAAGCGCTTTCCATGTTTTTTTAACCACAACGCGCAATCTGCTTGCAGTTAGCTCAGGGAAAAGAGAGCCATGCTCCGCCCCTGCCTGACGTAAGAATAGGCTGATCAAGCGAGCATTCCGGTCTTTTCACGCGGCGCGTATGCGGGTCGCAGCCGCGCCCAGCGCTGGCAAGTTTTGCTCAACGACCAACCAGACCGATCCAAGGCCGGCGCCCAGGAATCGATGCGGGATCACGTTGCGAATCCCCGCAAGTTCGCGCCATGGGAGCGACGACGTGCTGGCCATAGGTCGCCGGTGTCACTGGATTCGTCAGCAACGGATGACCGACGCGAGCCACGCCGAGGAAGCCATCGCTGAAGATGACTTGGGTCCGCACTTCTGACGCGGGGGTGCCATCCGTCCCAACAACAACCTGGCGTCCGACGCAACTGCACTTTGCATCCAGCGCGTCTGGCGCTCGCAGACCGTATTCCCTACATTCAATGTTCACCCGCGCAGCCACTTGCCGGAGATCGTCACTACCGCCCCTTTTCAGGAAACAAACATGCCCCTCCAATCCACCCAATCCGTTAGCCATGCCTGGCGCAACGTGCTCCCGGCTGCGGCGCCCGGATGCTCACAAGGCACGCCGTACTCATTCTGGGCGAAGGAGGGCGACCCGCAAAAACTCGCCGTCATCCTTTCCGGCGGCGGCGCCTGCTGGACGGGCGAGAACTGCGCCTTGCATTGCCGACCGCACTACCGGGCCGTCGCAGGTCTCGAGCTCGACCCCACCGATCTGGGCGGGATTTTCGACCCTGACAACGCCGAAAACCCGCTCGCCGACTACACCCTGATTTACCTTCCCACCGCCAACGGGGACGTCTTTCTGGGCGGGCAACGCCGGTCTATGACACGCCGGCGACGAACGGTCACCCCGAAGGCAAGCTGAAGATTTTGCACAAGGGCTTTGACAATGCCATGCTGGCCCTTGACTGGATATTCAAGACCTATCCGGGGCCGAATTCCGTCGCTGTGATGGGGTGGAGCGCCGGCGCGCTGGCCTCGCCCCTCTACACGCACATCGTCGCACCGCAGTATCCCGGCGCCCAGGTCACCCACTTCGCCGACGGCGGCGGCGCCTATCACCTGAGCGAGAAGCTCGCCCCGCTCTTCAAGTCGTGGGGGACAGAAAACGTCCTGAAGCGCGTCGAAGGTTTCGAGGATTTGCCAATCAGCGGTCTGACCATCGAGGACCTCTATATCCGCGCGAAAGTTTCCAATTTACGCACCTACACCAGCTGGGGGCACGACGAAGCCATCATCGGCGGGTACTACGACGCCGTGCTGGCGAAAAATGCCCTGGACCAACCGCGGGCGCCCCCATATGCTGGACCGGTTCTACACGCGGCAGACCAACGACGTGCGATTCTCGATTGGTTTACCGCGGCCGTGATGGGCAAGCCGGTAGAAGACGTGGCATGCGTGGACTGCGATACCCGTGAGTGCCATTGGACGCGCCCACGGTTCCCCTGATAAAAAGTTCGCGAGCAGATCATTACGGCCTCGAAGTCGTCGCATGAACGCAGGCGCATGAATCCAGAAACCGACGCGCTGTCGGTTGCGGCTATCCCGCAATCTACATGACGATTTTCCGCGCGTGACCAGCACATACATAGCACTCGGTGCTATACAATAAAGGCTAAGGAGGCAGACCATGGCAGTCTATAAGACGCGGTGGTTCGACCGTTGGGCACGCAAGGAAGCATTGGCTGCGTCCAGCCTATGTGCCGCCGTGCAGGAAATGACACACGGCCTAGTCGATGCGGACCTGGGCGGCGGGCTGGTCAAGAAGCGAATCGGACGGCCCGGACAAGGGAAGAGCGGCGGCTATCGAACGCTGGTCGCCACGAACAAGGGCGACCGCTGGGTGTTCGTGTTCGGATTCCCGAAGAACGAACGCAGCAATATGGACAAGGACGAAACCGAGGCCTTGAAGAAGTTGGCGGCCCACCTGCTGTCGCTGACGACACAGGCTCTCAGCAAGGCAGAACGCGCCGGTGAATTGATAGAGGTGAATTGCGATGCGAAAAACTAAGTCTCCAATCCTTGCCGCGGTGCACGACACGGCCAAGGGCCTGCACAAGGCGGGCGTCATGGATCAGGTCACGCTGCGTGAATTCGACCAGCTCTGTCTGCCACCGGTCGAGCCGTTGCAGCCTGAGCAAATCAAGCACATCCGCGAAACCACGCGGGTCAGCCAGGCCGTCTTTGCGCGCCTGCTGAACACCAGTCTCTCGACGGTGCAGAAGTGGGAGATCGGGCAGAAGAAGCCCACGGGTACCGCCCTCAAGCTGCTGCACCTGGTGCAAAAGCGCGGCCTCGAAGTCGTCGCCTGAACGCAGGCGCATGAATCCAGAAACCGACGCGCTGTCGGTTGCTGCCTCTGGCCTTACGCAGCGCGCCTCTCACCCGGTAGATACGTCGTCGTCCTGACAACGTCCTGTGCGGGGCGTTTCTCCCCCGCCAGGATCTCGAAATCCAGTTGGTTCTCGGGAGGCACCAGCGGGCAGGTGACGAAGTTCGTAAAAGCGCACGGCAGCGCCACGGCGTAGTTGAAGTCGATCCAGTCGATGCGGGTGCACGTCGCGTCGGTGAACTGCAACTCGGTGACACGGCCGGCTCCGTAGGTCGTGCGGCCGCTGGTCAAGTCGCGCACGTGTGCCACGGGTTGAGTACCCGTCGGCGTAGCCTTGCCGATGAGCACGACGCTGTAGGTCTTGCTCTTCAGCTCGAACGTGAAGGTGCCGATGCGCGGTGTGGTTTCGCGCACGCCGGCTTCCACCGTCTCAGCCTCGAAATCGATGCGCTCGGTGGGGGTGAAAAAGCCCGGGATCCGCCACTCGGGGCTGTAGCCGAAGGCCGTGACGCCGGCGTCTTCGATGCGCGTGGTTACGCGCGGGTCGCGCACGCGCACACCATAAAGGCTGCTGCCGTCGTTCTTGCTGCGCACCAGTGTTTCCACCTCGTACACCCCAAAATACGCCGGCAGACTGCGACCGTGGCCATAGGTCTGGTTGCGCCCTGGAATGATCTCCACAGGGCCGGCGGGGTACGCGCCATCGACCGACAGGTTCGGGCCCGCGCCCGGCGGAGTGAACATCACCCGGCCACCCTCGACCGACCAGTGGCCGGGAAGCAGCTCAAACTGCATGTTGCGGTCGTCTGCTTCGAGCCAATATTGCGCCACCAGCGAAGTCCAGCCATAGGGGCGAAACATCGTGGCGACATGCGCATAGCGCCATTCGCGCCACTGGCCTTCCAAATGTTCTTTCGTGGGCATCGTCATTTTCCTCTCGGCTTCTCGGGTTGCAACGTGGAGATCTGCTTGTGCACGGAGATCAGCCCCTGGTGCTTCTTTCGATGAAGGCACAGATATCCTCGAAAGAATTTTCGCTGGCCCTGGCATTGCCCGGCGGGGTGCCCCCGTTCGAGTAGGCCACGCCAGACACCGGGTGCAGCATATGAATATTGGTACTGGGCAAGAACGGCACGCCAATGCCATGTCCGGCGCTCTCGAAATCGAGGTGCAAGCGCTCGGCAGAATGCCCGTGGCGCTCCAGCGTGTTCATGACCATGCGAGAGGCCATGCTGGAAGGCCATGCCCGGTCGTCCATGCCGGAGATGCAGGCCACAGGGCCCTTGAAGTGTTCGATGGGAATGCGCGCTTGCGTTGCAAGCTGGCGATCGTGCAAGCCATCGATGTAAACATCCGCGTGGCGCGAAGGCGGCATATCGCCGCCCCAAGGCTGCCATGTGACCCCGGCATTGTTGTCCCAGAGGTGTGGCAGAGGCTCGCCGCGCCAGGTCCAGGTCGGGCCGTTCCAGCTCTCGGCCGGATCCGCTGCACCTTGGGCCCCGAAGACGAACGCCGCAGGAACGAAAGCAGCCACCCCCGCGATCTTGTCGGGGAACCTGCTTGCCAGCAACAAGGTCAGCTCGCCGCCGCGCGATTGCCCGCTGACCACGGGCTTGCCACTGCGCGGCGATAACTCGGCCTCCACGTAGTCCAGCGCGCGTTCGAAATACTCGAGCGGTGTGCGGGAGATGAAGTTGGAAAGCCCCGGCGCCCGGAAGTAGCCGAGCGCGAATGCCTGGATGCCACGCGATGCGTACTGCGCGGCCCGCGTTTCGTTGATGCCCCCACCCGATCCGTTCATCACGACGACGGTGGGAAACGGGCCACCCCCCGGTGGCCGGAACAATGTGCCTACGAGCCCGTTGCTGCGCACCTCGATGCGTTGCGTGTCTTCCGCCAGCAGCCACTGCTCCACCGTCACCCGGTGCTCCTCCCCGCCTGCTGCCGGGCCTGGCATGTCCAGGTAGCCAGTGCCTGCCTCCGCCCATGCAATGAGCTGCGTCTTGATGGGCGTGCGCACGTCGACCGGTTCGGGCTTTTCCGTGCCGCCGCCCGACCGGCACTGCGACCAGAACAGTCCCATCGCGTCGGCGCATCGGTAGTCGCCGGATACCGGCGCCTGCAAATCCAGATCGATGCCGCCCTGGGAATCGGCGAGAAAGCTGGCCTGCGCCGTCCAATCGTCACCGTTCCTATTCGTCTGCGCCTGCACCGTCACGATGGAACCGGGCACGGCGCCTTTGATCAGTATGCGCCGGCGCTGCCACAGCGGCCCGACGCGCGGGGTGACGGAAAGTTGAAGTGTGGTCGATGGATGCATTTCGGGGAAGAGCTTCATCGCCGCGCACGAAGCGCGGCAAACGTTTCACCGTGGATCGTTATCGTGGCGGGCAATTGGTCGCGATGCAAGGGAAGTGCGTCGAACCGGCTCGGCACGTGACCACCAGCACCCTGCCAATCCCGCGCGAGCTGTTCACAGAGCGCGGCCGCGTCATGGTGGCCCATGGCCTCGGGCGCGTAAGCGATCAGAAGGGCTGTCCGCTCCGGCGCAGGAGCGCCGGCGGGCAACCGGCCGCCCACGCCGACGCCGGTGATGAGTTCTATGGCCAGGCCCGTGAGCGACCCGATGCGCCCCTCCGGCAGAAACGCGGCGACCTGTACCGCGTCGCTGGTGCGCTGACCGTTGCGATCCACCGCGCCTGACGGCGGTAGCGCACCGCCGGTTGCCCGGGCCTGCCGGAGTGCTGCCAAGGTCATCGGCGAAGTGGAGTAGTCGATGACCAGAGGTGCCGCGTTCAAGCGCGGCGCCGCCACCGCCAGCGGATTGGTGCCGATCGATGCGGCCGATCCAGATCGGACGAGCGTCGTGTAGGGA
>JANYAN010000146.1 GCA_025361305.1 Burkholderiales bacterium | reverse complement strand
AAGAACAGCTGCGGAGCAGTTGCCAACACTCAACCGTTGGCACGCGCTGGTCGGCTATATCTGTGAGCGGATCACCGGGCAAACCGTGCTGCCTACCCCGCCTCCCGCGCTTCAGGGCACCGGGTAACTGCGGTTTTTAGGTTCAATGAATCCTTCCTGTCGAAGAACGAAGACGCGGTGACCAAGTTTCTGGCCGCCTACCTCAAGGCCGCGCGGCAGCTGGATGAAGGCGGCTGGAAGGACCCGCGCGTGCTGGACATCGTGGCGCGTTACACCGGCGGCCAGGTCGCGGTGTTGCGCGACATCTCGTACACCATCCGCCCCGCCGACGGCGCCATCGACATGGCCTCGGTGCGCGAACAGGAGCAGTTCTTCCGCGCGCAGGGCACGCTGGACTACAAGGGCAACGCGAACATCGATGCGGTCTACCGTCGCGACATCCTGCAACGCGCCAACCGGCTGCTGCAAAGCAAGCCATGACCGGGAGCGCGGCGGTGGCCGACGCGCGACAACCCTCGTATTCGACCGCCCCGCCCGCCGAAGCGGCCGCCATCGAGGTGCGCGAACTCGGCAAGGCTTTCTACGACGCGCGCTCCGGCCGCGTCACTATGGCGGCGCAGGAGGTTTCCTTCAGTGTTGCAAGGGGAGAGTTCGTCTCCATCGTCGGGCCCAGTGGCTGCGGCAAGACCACGGTGCTGCGCATCCTCGCGAGCCTGGAAGAAGCGCTGTCGGGCACCGTCGAATTGTTCAGCCCGCGCCCGCCGGCCATGGTGTTCCAGGAGGCCTCCGTGTTGCCCTGGCTCAGCGTGCGCGACAACGTGGGTTTCCCGCTGCACATCGCCGGCCAATCGAAGCGCGACCGCAAGCCGCGCGAGGACGCCCTGCTCCAGCTCACCGGTCTGATGGATTTCGCGGACGCCAAACCACACCAGCTCTCCGGTGGCATGAAGCAACGTGTGGCGGTGGCGCGCGCGCTGGTCGATGAGCGCGACATCCTGCTCATGGACGAACCCTTTGGCGCGCTAGACGAGCAGACACGCATGGTGCTGCAGCAGGAGTTGCTGCGCATCTGGGAGGCCAGCCGCAAGACGGTGGTCTTCATCACGCACAGCGTGGACGAAGCATTGGTGCTGTCGGACCGGGTCCTGGTCATGTCGCCACGGCCCGGCCGGATCGTTGCCGACTTGGCCGTACCCTTCCAGCGCCCGCGCGATGTGGTGGCGCTGCGGCGCGACCCGCGCTTCTGGGATCTGACCCATACCGTCTGGAGTCTGCTGGCCCAGCCAGCCGCGCACCAGGACACGCCATGACACCATCGAACCCCCTGCCCGCGGACCAGATGGCGCGGCTCACCGCGCCCTCGCGCCGTGAGCGCCTGCAACTGCGCCTGTCGTATTTCAGCCCGTTGCTGCTGCTCGTGATCTGGGAGCTTTGTGCACGCGCCGGCGTGATCGATCAGCGTTTCTTTCCAGCCCCGAGCGCCATCACCGGCACCGCGTGGGAGATGGTCGTCAGCTTCGAGCTGTTCGAACACATCGGCGCGACCTTGCAACGTGTCCTGGTCGGCTACACCATGGGCGCCATTCCCGGCGTCTTGCTGGGCCTGGTGCTGGGGCTTACGCCGTCGGTGCGGCGCATTCTCGCGCCGCTGCTGGCGGCGCTCTACCCTATCCCGAAGATCGCCATCCTTCCGCTGATCCTGCTGATCTTCGGCACCGGCGACGCGTCCAAGTACGTGGTCATCGCCATCGGGGTCTTCTTCCTCACGTTCTACAACACGCTGGGTGGCGTGATGCAGACGCCGCAGATCTTCCTGGACGTTGCGCGCAACGCCGGTGCGTCGCGCTTCCAGACCTTCCTGCGCATTGCATTGCCATCGGCCTTGCCCAACATCTTCACCGGCCTGCGGCTGGCCGCCGGGTCTTCCTACATCATCATCGCGGCCGCCGAATTCCTGGGCGCGCGCAGCGGCGTGGGTTTCTTCATCTGGGCCTCCTGGCAGACCTTCGCGGTGCCGCGCATGTTCGTGGGCATCGTCGTCATCTCCGCACTGGGTTACCTCACGATCCTGGGACTGGAGATGCTGGAGCGCCGCCTGGTCCCATGGGCCAAGCACTGAGCATGCTGGGGCTTCACAGTGGAGGACGGGCATTGACAGAGATCAGCACGCCTGACCTGATCGATGCGATCGAGGAAGTGCTCGCGCGTTTCCAGGCCCCACCGAATTTGCCCCAGGCGGGCCGCCCCGACAAGGCGGACATCCAAACGGCCGCATTCTGGTTCGTTCAGGTGGAGCTTCTGAAGCTTCCGGCATTTGGCATTCAGATGCTTTTGAGGGACCTCGAGCGCCTGGATGCTATCGAGGCGAGCGCGGCCGGCGCGCCCGCTTCGACGGTGCTGTCCATCGATGCTGCACGCATACCCGGCCACGTTGCGCTGGCGCTGGCTGTGCGCCTGGCAGCCCAGGCCGTCAAGACGCAAGGTGCCGCTATCTTCGGCATTCGCAATGTCGGGGCGCTCGGGGTGCTGGGCTGCGCCGTCCGCAGCTTGGCGGCCGATGGAGCGGTGGCCATCGTGTCAGCGAACTCTGCGGCTTTCGTGGCCCCCTGGGGAGGATCGGCCGCATCGATCGGCACCAATCCGCTGGCGGTGGCGGCGGCG
>JANYAN010000107.1 GCA_025361305.1 Burkholderiales bacterium | reverse complement strand
CATCATGTCCTCGTCGCTGGTGCCTGGATGCGCCGCGATGAAGTACGGGATCAGGTACTGCTTCTTGCCCGCTTCGGCGCTGTACTTCTCGAACATCGCCTTGAACTTGTCGTAGCTGCCGATGCCGGGCTTCATCATCTTGGTGAGCGGGCCCGTTTCGGTGTGTTCGGGCGCGATCTTGAGGTAACCGCCGACGTGGTGCTGCACCAGTTCCTTCACATACTCCGGTGACTCCACCGCCAGGTCGTAGCGCAACCCGGAGCCGATCAGAATCTTCTTCACGCCCTTCAATGCGCGGGCACGCCGGTACATGTGGATCAGCGCGGAATGGTCAGTGTTCAGGTTCTGGCAGATGCCCGGATAGACACAACTGGGCTTGCGGCAGGCCGTTTCGATCTCCAGGCTCTTGCAGCCGATACGGTACATGTTGGCCGTCGGCCCGCCCAGGTCAGAGATGACGCCGGTAAAGCCGGGCACCTTGTCGCGAATCTCTTCAATCTCGCGGATGACAGAGTCTTCGCTGCGGCTCTGGATGATGCGGCCTTCATGCTCGGTAATCGAACAGAAGGTGCAGCCGCCAAAGCATCCGCGCATGATGTTCACCGAGAAACGAATCATTTCCCAGGCCGGTATCCTGGTCATGCCGTCATGGTTGCCATCTTCGTCGGCATAGCGCGGGTGTGGATTGCGCGCATACGGCAGGCCAAACACGAAGTCCATCTCGGCCGTGGTCAACGGGATCGGGGGTGGCGTCAACCAGACGTCGCGGTCGCCATGGGCTTGCACCAACGCGCGGGCATTGCCGGGATTGGTCTCCAGGTGCAGCACGCGGTTCGCATGGGCATAGAGCACCGGGTCGCTTCGAACCTGTTCGTACGGCGGCAGGCGGATCACGGTGCGGTCGCGTGGTGGTACCTTGAGCTTGCCCTTCAGGGCCGGGTTTGCAACGAATGTGAGCGGTTGAACTGAGAGGGGCTTCTCGTCGACGACCTCCCCCTCTTGCCTGGCACAGGTTGTGCCCTGCGACGCCGCCTGCTCCTGCGTGGTCTGGTAAGGGTTGATGTGCTCTTCGACGCGGCCGGGTGCGTCTACCGAGGTCGAGTCGATCTGGAACCAGCCTTCGGGCGAACTGCGCCGGATGAAGGCGGTGCCGCGTACGTCGAGGATGTCCTGCATCGGCTCCTTTGCAGCCAACCGGTGGGCGATCTCGATGATCGCGCGCTCTGCATTGCCGTACAGGAGGATGTCGCACTTGGCATCGACCAGGATCGAGCGGCGTACCTTGTCCGACCAGTAGTCGTAGTGAGCGATGCGGCGCAGGCTCCCTTCGATGCCGCCAAGGACGATGGGCACTTCCCTGAAAGCTTCGCGGCAGCGCTGGCTGTAGACCAGCGCGGCGCGATCTGGCCGCTTGCCGCCTGCATCACCCGGTGTATAGGCATCGTCCGAACGGATCTTGCGATCGGCCGTATAGCGGTTGATCATCGAATCCATATTGCCGGCGGTGACGCCGAAAAACAGGTTCGGCTTGCCTAACGCCTTGAACGGCTCGGCGCTTTGCCAGTCGGGCTGGGCGATGATGCCGACCCGAAAACCCTGAGCTTCGAGCACACGCCCGATCACGGCCATGCCGAAACTGGGGTGGTCTACGTAGGCGTCGCCTGACACGATGACAATGTCGCAGCTGTCCCAGCCCAGCTGATCCATCTCGGCGCGGCTCGTCGGCAGGAACGGCGCCGGGCCGAACCGCGCCGCCCAGTACTTTCGGTAGCTGGTGATCGGCCTGGCGGCACGCGCGAAAAAAGAGACGTCGACGGGGGCGTTCATGGGTTCTCTGGGGAACCGCGCATTTTAGGGTTTTAACCCCGCACACGCGACCACCAAGGTCATTGACCGCCGCCAGCGCCGGCCCTCACGGCTGTCAGACTACATACGCTTGCGCAACTGGCCGCGAATCTCGCCGCCAGGGAATTTCGCCGAATGGACGTTCACGTAATAGAGGCCGGCGGCAAGATCGGCGTATTGCGCTGGCGTGATGGTGACCTGGCCCGTGATCGGTGACGCGACGGCATTCCCAAAGGGCACCACCACGCCGGCATTCTTTCCCGCTTCACCCGGCCCATGGATGTGCGCAGCCGTTGCGGGGCCAGAAAGGCCAGCATATGTGACTGTCCAGCTGATGACATTTGTTGCGGGATCGTACCGAACCTCTGCCCGCCCTGTCCCTGCGGAATCTCGCGCAGGCACCTCCTGGGCGCCGCTTAGCGTGGCCTCGTACATGTCGGTCTTTGGGGACGACATCATGCCCCCACAGCCGGCCAGCGCCACGGTAATGAAGCTGGCGGCGAGTGCGGTGCGCAGAACTGTATGGCGGGTCATCATGGCTTGCTCTCCTTGGATGAAGCAGGTTGGGCTGCCATTGTGCCCGCTTCACAGCCGGCGTGCATGCCGGGTAATCGTGATTCCGGTCACGTGCGACGGCGGTGTAGGCTGCGGGCGTCACCACCCTGGACTCGCCATGCCGACCTTTTCAACGCTGCGCATCGACAAGGACGCCGCCAACCCCCGGGTCGCCCGCCTCCTGCTGAACCGCCCCGAAAGGCTCAACGCGATCAACGACCAGACGCCGCGCGAAATCCATGCCGCCGTCGACTGGGCCAACACCGACGACGAAATCCACGTCATCGTGGTCGAGGGCGCCGGCAAGGGCTTCTGCGGTGGATACGATCTGGGCCAGTTCGGCCAGGGGCAAATCGACCACCCCTGTCAGCAGGAGCGCCATCCGTGGGACCCGATGGACGATTACGCCTACATGAAGCGCAACACCGAGGACTTCATGAGCTTGTGGAAAAGCCCGAAGCCAACCATCGCGAAAGTGCATGGCTATGCGGCTGCCGGCGGCAGCGACATTGCCCTGTGCTGTGACCTGCTGTTGATGGCCGAAGACGCTCGTATCGGCTACATGCCCACCCGAGTCTGGGGGTGCCCAACGACGGCCATGTGGACCTATCGGATCGGCCCCTCACGCGCCAAGGAGCTGATGTTCACCGGTGACGCGATCGATGGCCGGACTGCCGCTGCCTGGGGTCTGGCCAACGAAGCGGTCCCCGCCCAAGGCCTGGAAGCCGCAACGATGAAGCTGGCCGGACGCATCGCCGGTGTCCCGCGCAGTCACCTGGCGATGCACAAGCTGGTGGTCAACCAGGTGTTGCTGGCTATGGGGCTGGAACAGAGCCAGCAGATGGCAACCGTTTTTGACGGCATCAGCCGCCATAACCCCGAGGGCCTCTGGTTTCGCCGCTACGCCCAGGCCGAGGGCTTCAAGGCGGCGGTGCAATGGCGTGACAGCGGCCGCGCCATCCCCGAGGGCGATGAGGCGCGACGCCTCATCCGCGAATTGGAGAGCCGGCGCCAGTTCGTGGGCACGGATGTGCTGGCGTTCTGGCGCGAAGCGGGACCGTCGCGCTGGTTCCGCAAGGATGATGCCTTCGATGAGGCGTTCAGGGCGCGCTTTGCCGATGCTCACGGGGCCGCGGCGCGCGGCGAACTGGACGGCTGGGCTGCCACCAGCGAAGGCGCACTGGCGCTACTGATACTGTTGGACCAGTTTCCGCGCAACGCGTTTCGGGGGATGCCACGGATGTTTGCCACCGACGAGGCTGCGCGAGCCATCGCCCGCAGAGCAATAGAGGCGGGTTTTGACGCGGCCTGCGAGCCCGGCCTGCGCAACTTCTTCTACCTGCCCTTCATGCATTCGGAAGCACTTGACGACCAGGACCGGGCCGTCCAGCTTACCGGCCCGCTGGGGCAGGAGCAGATGCGCTATGCCGTCCTGCATCGGGACATCATCGCCCGCTTTGGCCGCTTTCCTCATCACAATGCCATCCTCGGCCGGGCCACGACCGCGGCCGAACAGCAGTTTCTCGACGAAGGCGGCTTCGCCGGCTAGCGCCTCTGCGTCGGCGGTGACAGCGCAGCTGGCCGAAAACAGGTACAAGGCACCCATGTCCCTGCCTGCCACAACGGCCAGCCAACTCGAGCGCATCCGTGTGCAGCTGAACACCCGGGCGGCGCAATGGGGCGAAACGCAGGCGTGCATTCCCGTGGCACGATATGTGTCGCCCCAGATATGGCAGGCCGAAATCGAGGGCCTGTTTCGCCCTCTGCCGCTGGTCGCCGCGCATGTGAGCGAACTGGCCGCAGGCCAGGTGCTCGCCCACGACGGTTTTGGCATCCCCCTATTGCTCGCCCGTGACGCCGAAGGAACAGTTCGGTGTTTCCTGAACGTGTGCCGCCACCGCGGCATGCGGCTGGTCGAAGCCACGGGCTCGGCCCAGTCGCGCGCCAGCCTGGTCTGCCCCTACCACGGGTGGACCTACCAGCTCGGCGGCGCTCTGCGCCACATGCCTCATGCGCAGGCCTTCGACGCCTGCCCGCAGGGCCAGCGTGACCTGGTTGCCCTGCCCTGTGCCGAGCGTCACGGCCTGATCTGGGTGGTGCCGCAAGCTGGCGGGGCGATCGATCTGGAGGCATTTCTGGGGGGTCTGGACGACGAACTGCCGCTCTACGAGATTTCGCAATTGCGCGTGTTCCGCACGATCGAGGCCGAGTACCCCGCCAACTGGAAGCTGATCGTTGACGCTTTCCTGGAGCCCTACCATATCCGGGTACTGCACAAGGACACGATCTACCCGTTCTTTATCGACGGCATCACTGCGGCCGAGCGCCACGGCACGCACGTCAGTTCACTGGTGGCCCGGCGTGCGGCCCAGGCGTGGGCCGACCTGGGCGCGCCGCTCCTAGCGACGCAGGATGAGTTGCGGCAATTGGCTACGCCCAGCCACGTGATCTTCCCCAACACGATCACCATATTTCATCCCGACTACCTTAGCCTGATCACGTTGTATCCGTCGAGTCCGCAGACCCTGCGCTGGACCCACCGAATGCTGGTCCCGCACGGCAAGGCTACCCCAGACTGGACGCCCCACTGGGAAAAGACCTTCCGCCTGATCGAACAGGGTGTGTTCCAGAAGGAAGACATCCATTGCGCCGTGGCGATTCAGAAAGGTTTTGCCAGTGGCGCCAACACCCACG
>JANYAN010000082.1 GCA_025361305.1 Burkholderiales bacterium | reverse complement strand
CAATGCAAGGCGCAGTTCTCTCCCGTCCAGCAGGCGCCACCGCCTGACAGGATGACGGCGATTTTTGCAGGTCGCCCTCCTTTGCCCAGAAGGAATACGGCGTGCCCTGGGAGCATCCGGGTGCTGCGGCGGGCAGCACGTTGCGCCTGCCAGGTCTGTTGAATGGGGCAGGTTGGATTGGCATGTTTGTTTATTAGGCAATTTGTGGTGTTGATGGACTCCGGCGGGGGCTGCGCGGGTGAACATTGAATGTAGGGAATACGGTCGACGAGCGCCAGACGCATGGGACGCAAAATGCAGTTGCGTCGGACGCCAGGTTGTCGTCCGGATGGATGGCGGCTTTGCAGCGAAAGCAGCCCGGCTTCTGAATTTATGCGCCTGCGTTCAGGCGACGACTTCGAGGCCGCGCTTTTGCACCAGGTGCAGTAGCTTGAGGGCGGTGCCAGTGGGCTTCTTCTGGCCAATCTCCCACTTCTGCACCGTCGAAAGACTGGTGTTCAGCAATCGGGCAAAGACGGCCTGGCTAACCCGCGTAGTTTCGCGGATGTGCTTGATTTGCGCAGGCTGTAGCGGCTCGACTGGCGGCAGACAGAGCTGGTCGAATTCACGCATCGTGACCTGATCGATCACGCCCGCCTTGTGCAGGCCCTTGGCCGTGTTGTGCACGGCAGCAAGGATCGGAGACTTAGTTTTTCGCATCGCAATTCACCTCTATCAGTTCACCAGCACCTTCTGCCTTGCTGAGAGCCTGCGTCGTCAGTGACAGCAGTTGCGCCGCCAACTTCTTCAAGGCCTCGGTTTCGTCCTTGTCAATATTGCTGCGCTCGTTCTTCGGGAATCCGTACACGAACACCCAGCGGTTGCCCTTGTTCGTGGCAACCAGCGTTCGATAGCCACCGCTCTTTCCCTGTCCGGGCCGTCCGATCCGCTTCTTGACAAGCCCGCCGCCCAAGTCGGCATCAACCAGGCCGCGTGTCATTTCCTGCACGGCGGCACATAGGCTCGACTCGGCCAATGCTTCCTTGCGTGCCCAGCGGTCGAACCACCGCGTCTTATAGACTGCCATGGCCTACCTCCTTGAGTTAGATTATATAGCACTTAGTGCTATGTATGTCCCGCACGACGGGATGCCTACACTGCCATCCATGCATCCGCTGATCGAAACCCACCGCGCCGAACTGCTGGCCCTGGCACGCCGGCGCGGCGTCACGGATTTCCGCGTCTTTGGCTCGATGAGCCGCGACGACGGCCGAGACGACAGCGATGTTGATCTGCTGGTGACCCTGGCCCCGGGGACCAGCGCCCTCGCCTTGGGTGGCCTGTTGCTGGACGCGCAGGAATTGCTGGGCCGGCGTGTGGATGTCGTCACCGAAGCCGGCCTGCACACTGCGCTGCGCGAGCGCGTGATGGCAGAGGCCGTGCCGCTATGAATCCGACTTGAGAGTGACACCTCGTCACTTTGTTCTCAGCGCCGCTTTACGTACGACCCGCGATCGTTAAAGCGGCGAACCCCCACGTTCGGGTCGAAACGCGCATTGAGCATTTGCGACGATAGGTACAAAAGCACAAGCACTTCTCCTGCTTTGCCTGGGATGCATTCTTCGGTAACCTCGTAGCTTTCGGCATCGTCGTTTTCGAACCAGACCTCGCAGGGCTGCTTGCGGGCGGATGTGATACGAGTACCGGCGGTCAGGAGACCGTGCGCAAACGAATCCTCGTCGAGTTGGCTGCGGAGCCCCCAGCGACGCGGCACGTGCTTCGCGGGCTTGCTCCACTTGAGGCTCTGCGCCGAGTAGCAGGCAACGACCACGGGCAACGTATCGATGTCGGCCAAACGAATAGCGGTCGCGAGCAAGCTGGTCTCGTAGTCGTTAGACAAGCCTTCGAGCTCCCTGAATCCCGGTCTGCCCAAGTCTTTGACGGATGCGCCGAAGAAGACAGATGGCATGAGCAGGTGTGCGGAATACTCGTCCGCTTCCTTTTCTCGCGGCTTGTCGGAGATTAGGTTGCGGTCCGGGTCGTCGGCTCGGCACGCAAACGACTTGCCCCGGTGCATCTCCCAATGTCCAAGCTCATGGCCGACGGAAAACCGCTCGCGGCCACGCACGCCCGAAGGTCGAATCGTCGCGATGGCGCGATCACCCACGCCCACCAGCATGGCCTCGCAGCCCTCAAGGGCCTCATACTCAACCAGCATTCGAGCGTCATAAGCAATGGCGTCGACGTCGATGTCGCGCGGATCGCTGATACCGAGGTCTGCGATACGAGTTTCCGCGCGCTCGCCAGGAGTCATGTGGCGTCATCTCCTGCATCGGGCGGCAGGACGCCTAGCCGCAAAAACTTGTTGTATAGAGCTAGCGCGACCTGGTCCGACAACTCATCCAGTTGACGCGCTGCCATGGTGTATTGCCCAGCGTTGGCTGCTTCACGCAGAAACGCCTTCGCCTGAGCCGCGCTCACGGCTTTGTCCCCGGCGGCACTTGCGTCGGCGCGGGCCATGGCCAAGCCTGCCTTGGCGCCTGCGAGCCGACGCTTCGCTGCCGCCTGTTTCGCGGCGCTGAGCAGGGCCAGGCCTCTGGCCTGTACGGCCGCCGGCCCCTCACCGTCGAGCACTTGCTCGTCGCTCATTCCCATCAACTCTGTAAGAAGTGCGTCCAGCAGGACGTCAAGGTCATCCGCCGGCTTTTGCTGCGCAGTCATTTTGTGTTCCTCGCTTCAGCGACCGGCTTGAGCTTGCGCAGCAAGCGCTGCCGTGCCGCATCAAATTGCTTAGCATCGAGCCCGGTTTCCTGCCGGGCTTCTGCACCGCTGTAGCCCATGGCCCACGCGGTCAGGACGAGTTCGGCCTGCGCGTCGCCTTTAACCAACTGCTCAATCAGCGCAAGCTGCTGACGCGCTTCGAAGGTGTCCAGCGGACCCAGGCGCTCAGCGGCGATCACCGGTGCGCGCTGTCCTTCGGCCGTTTCTTCTTCGCCTGTGGACACCGTAGCAAACTGGTCGATCGGCGCGTTGTCGACTTTTTTCTGAGCGTTGCTAGCGATGCTATGCATCGCTACCTTTAGCGTTACCAGCGGGGGAACGCCGCGTCGCCAGGTGCGGTCGCCACTGAGCAGATTGGTCAGAGTTTCCTGGAGTAGGTCGCTCGCAGTCATATCCGTCAGCCCATACGCCGCCACGCGCGCCAAGCTCTCAGCGCGAGCCCAGTCGCCGGGCGACATGGCGCCCAGCAACGCCTCGCGCTCGGCCTTGGAGAGTGGCTCTTCGTCTGGTGGTTTGGGTTGTTCCATGTTTTAGCTTCCAGGCCGTATGACTCTCGGTCGCAGCGATTTGGACGCGCGCCAGATAAATTTTTTTGACCGTCCTTGTTCGAGGTGGTGAAGAGTCCTACAGGGTGCAAACCATCAAGGAGTACCAGTATGAACATTGAAGCGGAAGAAACAAATCCGGAGCGCCGGACCTTCGAGATTGTCATCAATGGAGAGCCGCACATTGTGCCGCAGCGCCGGCTGGCATTCGAGGACGTAGTCCGGCTGGCATTCGAGGACGCGATCTTCAACGACGACATCGTCTACACGGTCACCTACAAGCGTGGGCCTGAGCAAAACCGCCAAGGCTCGTTGGTTGCCGGTGTAGCTGTGTTCGTCAACAACGGGATGATATTCAATGCAAAGCGTACTGATAAGTCGTAGCCCTGACCTGCTCAGGCTGCGCAACGAGGGCTACGAGGTGGAGGTCCGCTCCGGGCACTTGCTCATTCATGGTGTTCCCTACCTCGGTGTCACCGGTGCCGTCGCGTACGGCACACTGGTGTCGGACCTGACGCTTGCTGGTGACACCACCTCGCGGCCGGGCAACCACGTGGCTTGGTTTATCGGCGAGCACCCGCGCGATCGCACCGGACGCGAGATCACAGCTATCCGCCACGGCACGGCGGCGTTCCAGCTGGCAGCGGATATCCTTGCGCAGCACGCCTTTTCCAACAAACCGCCAAGTGGGTACCCGGACTACCACGCGAAGATGACCCGCTACATAGAGGTCATTAGCGCTCCGGCGCAATCACTGCAACCTGAGGTGACGGCACGGAACTACAAGCCGGTGTCGGCCGAAGGGACCGGGTCAGTATTTCGGTACATAGACTCCGCCTCAAGTCGCGCCGGCATTACGGCCGTGACGGCCAAACTGTACGGGCTGCGCATTGCGATCATTGGCCTCGGCGGCACCGGGTCATACGTGCTCGACCTCGTCGCGAAAACGCCGGTGCTGGAGCTGCATCTCTATGACGCAGATCTGTTCCTGCAGCACAACGCGTTCCGAGCGCCGTCTGCTGCTTCTCTAGAGGAACTGCACCTCCGACCGACGAAGGTAGGGTATCTGGCAGCGTTGTACGGCAAGATGCGCCGCGGGATCGTGCCGCACGAGGTCTTCGTGGACAAGACCAACGTCGCCGAGCTGGTCGAGTACGACTTCGTGTTCCTGTGCATGGACAGCGGCCCCGCCAAGCGCCTGATCATTGAGACGCTGCAGACCGCCGGGCGCTCGTTTATCGATACGGGCATCGGCGTCGAGATGCTGGAAACCAAGCTCCAGTTGTGGGGAATATGCCGGGTGACCACCAGCACCTCCGACCAGCATGACCACGTCGCTCAGCGCGTGTCCTGCGCCGCGAATGATGACGACGACCTATACGCCCGCAACATTCAGCTCGCGGAGCTTAACGCCCTGTGTGCAGTGATGGCAGTAACGAAATGGAAGAAGCTCTGCGGCTTCTACTCTGACGACGATCGGGAGCACGACTCGACCTACACGACCAACACCAACCTCCTCACGAGCGACGTCACGCGGTGAAGCAGCAGTCCTACTCCTTCCAGTTCGTCGAGTTCGTGCCCAAGGTACTCGAAGACGGCGTGCTATACGTATCGATGACCTACGCGACCGCGAGCCATAGATGTTTCTGCGGCTGTAGCATGAAAGTGGTGACGCCGCTGTCGCCCACCGACTGGCGGCTCACCTTCGACGGCGACTCGCTGTCGCTGCACCCGTCTATCGGTAACTGGAGCTACCCATGCCGCTCGCACTACATCCTGCGCGACAACCATGTGGTGTGGGCGGGACCGATATCGTCGGCCGATATTCTGGCAATCCGCAACACAGATGTGCAGGACAAGCGTCGCTACTACAACCGGCATCAGCGAGCTCAGTCGTCCACCACGCTTATGGCCGTAACGTCGTCAACAAAAAAAGACACTAGACGAGGATGGCGACGAGCACTAGATTGGTTCCGAATATGACATTGCGTCGGCCGCTACGCTGATTGACCAGTGAACGACCGATTGAATCCCAAGCCCACGTCATTTTCCGCAGCGTAGGGCTCAGTCTCTGGTCTGTAATGACAGCGTGGCGCAGGGCGTTCCAGGCCAGACAGTGGGATCACCGCACAACCTCATCGTGCAGCAACCTTCATCGCTTGTACGATCTTCATCGTTTCCACGCTCACCGTCGTTACGCGCATAAGCAGGTCAATCACCTCGTTCTTGTAGTCGGCGAAGCGGTAGGTATCAAATTTTTCGCGGATGGTCGGGGCTTTGGGTTTCTTTTCTTTGTGCTGGTCGAGCACCCAGTCAATGGCACAGCGGTTGCCAAGTTTGTAGGCCCAGGCATCAGGAGGTACTCCGCGCAAGGTCGTTTCGCTGTCGAGCGTGATGCTGCCGGCTGAGGCGTCGGACTTGAGCAGAGCTTGGGGCGCCTGACCCGCCGCAAGCGCTTTCGCGTCGAGTTCGTCGTGCCGGGTCAAAGCGAAGGGCGTCACCGTGTCGAACCCGATGTGCAAAGCCATGAGCTGTTTGCCCCACACGGCCCACTGCCAGAAACCCGCGTAGAACGGAATGCGCGGAAA
>JANYAN010000048.1 GCA_025361305.1 Burkholderiales bacterium | reverse complement strand
CGCCTCGCGGCCTGAGCCGGGCCATCCATTTCACCCGTCCCTGCGCAATACTGATCACAGAAGGAGACAGACCATGACCAAGTTCAATCGCCGCAAATTCCTGGAGGGCTCGGCCGGCGTGGCCGCCGCCGCCACACTGGGCACCGGTGCCGCTGTCTGGGCGCCAGCCGTGCACGCGCAAGGCGTGACGTTCAAGCCCGAGAAGGGCGCCAAGTTGCGCGTGTTGCGCTGGAGCCGATTTGTACAAGGCGACATCGACCAGTACATGAAGAACGTCGCCGCGTTCACGGCGAAGACCGGCATCGAAGTGCGCGTCGACAACGAGAACTGGGAGGACGTGCGCCCGAAGGCCGCGGTGGCCGCGAACACGGGCGCCGGCCCGGACATCATCCTTTCAACCAACGACGACGCGAACCTCTACCCTGAAAAGTTGCTCGACGTGACGGACCTCGCGATGTACCTGGACAAGAAGTACGGCGGCTGGTACGACTCGGTAAAGGCCTACGTACGCCCCGACGGCAAGAAGTGGCTCGCGCTGGGCCTGGGCAGCGCGGGCGCAATGATGGTCTATCGCCAGAGCATGTTGAAGGCCGCGGGCTTCGAGACCTTCCCGAAGAACACAGACGACTTCCTCAAGATGTGCCAGGCGCTGCACGCCAAGGGCACGCCGCCCGGCTTCGCGCTCGGCCACGCGACGGGCGACGGCCTGTGGTGCAACTGGCTGATGTGGTCGCACGGCGGAAAGCTGGTCGACAAGGACAACAAGGTGGCGATCAACAGCCCCGAGACGCTCAAGGCGCTCGAGTACGGCAAGCAGCTGTATGCGACCTTCATCCCCGGCACGCTGTCGTGGCTGGATCCGAGCAACAACAAGGCGTTCCTGGACAGCCAGATCAGCTGCACGAACAACGGCATTTCGATCTATTACGCCGCGAAGAATTCGCAGGACGAGAAGATCAAGGCGCTCGCGGCCGACATCCAGCACTCGGTGTACCCGGTCGGGCCCGTCGGCACACCCACCGAGTCGCACCTGTTCCTCAACCAGATGATCATGAAGTACACGAAGTACCCACAGGGAGCGAAGGAGTTCCTGCGCTTCATGATGGAGCAGGAACAGTTCGACCCATGGCTCACGGCCTGCGGCGGCTACATCTCGCAACCGCTGGCCTCGTACGAGAAGACGGCGATCTGGACGGTGGACCCGAAGCACACACCGTACCGCGATGCGACCAAGAACATGCGGCCCACAGGTTACGCCGGCCGGCTCGGCTACGCGAGCGCCGGCGCCGGCGCGGACTTCATCGTGGTGGACATGGTGGCCGAGGCCATCAGCGGGTCGAAGCCGCCGCAGGAGGCGATGGAGCGGGCCCAAAAGCGCGCGGAACGCTACTACAAGGTCTGAGGCCAACCCAATGCTCGAGCGCTTGCAGAACAGCCGGAACGCGCTCGGGCTCATCTTTCTGCTGCCGGCAGCTGCGCTGCTGCTGCTGTTTCTCACCTATCCGCTTGGCCTGGGCGTCTGGCTCGGCTTCACCGATGCCAAGATTGGCCGGGCTGGCGAGTGGGTCGGCCTGGAGAACTACACGTTCATCGCGCAGGACGCGGTGACGCAGCTGGCGCTCTTCAACACGCTCTTCTACACGGTGATCGCGAGCATCATCAAGTTCGGCCTGGGCCTTTGGCTGGCGTTGCTGCTGAACCGCAACATCCGCTTCAAGACGTTCTTCCGCGCGGTCATCCTGCTGCCGTACATCGTGCCGACGGCCCTGTCGGCGATCGCGTTCTGGTGGATCTTCGACGCGCAGTTTTCCATCATCAGCTGGGCGCTGTTGAAGTTGGGCGTGATCGACCGGTACATCGATTTCCTGGGCAGCCCGTGGAACGCCCGCTTCTCGGTGATCGCGGCGAACGTGTGGCGCGGCGTGCCGTTTGTCGCG
The DNA here is from genome assembly GCA_025361305.1 of Burkholderiales bacterium. Taxonomy (GTDB): domain Bacteria; phylum Pseudomonadota; class Gammaproteobacteria; order Burkholderiales; family Burkholderiaceae_C; genus Ramlibacter. The sequence continues at coordinate 4,869 of JANYAN010000048.1, read as the reverse complement.
ATCACATTGCTGGCCGGCCTGCAGACGATCTCCCCGTCGTACTACGAGGCCTCGGCGATCGACGGGGCCAGCCCGTGGCAGCAGTTTCGCTACGTCACTCTGCCCCTGCTCACGCCGATCATCGCGGTGGTTATGACCTTCTCCGTGCTGTTCACATTCACTGACTTCCAGCTGATCTATGTGATCACGCGCGGGGGCCCGCTCAATGCAACGCACCTGATGGCCACGCTGTCGTTCCAGCGCGCGATCTCTGGGGGCGCCCTGGGCGAAGGCGCGGCTATCTCGATCGCGATGGTGCCCTTCCTGCTGGCAGCGATCATGTTCAGTTACTTCGGCCTGCAGCGGCGAGCATGGCAACAGGGCGGTGCCGACAAATGAGCGAGAACAACGCCGCGACGGCCTCCGACGCTGCAGGCATGGACTTCCTCGAATCGCCGGCGCGCAAGACCTTGATGGTGTACCTGCCGCTGGCCGTTTTCGTTATCGTGTTGCTGTTTCCGTTCTACTGGATGGCGATCACCGCCTTCAAACCGGACAACGAGCTGCTCTCGCGCGAGGGTAATCCGTTCTGGGTGGTCGCACCCACGCTGGCGCACGTGAAAAAACTGCTGTTCGACACCTCGTATCCGCAGTGGATGTGGAACACCGTGCTGGTCTCGGTGGTCTCGACCTTCTTCTCCCTGTTGGCGTCGGTGTTCGCGGCGTACGCTATCGAGCGGCTGCGCTTCACAGGCGCCAAGCAGGTGGGTCTGGCGATCTTCCTGGCCTATCTGGTTCCCCCGTCCATCCTGTTCATTCCGCTCGCTTCGGTGGTGTTCCAGCTCGGACTGTTCGACACGCGGCTGGCGCTGATCCTGACCTACCCGACCTTCCTCATCCCGTTCTGCACCTGGCTATTGATGGGGTACTTCCGGTCCATCCCGTACGAGCTGGAGGAATGCGCGCTGATCGACGGCGCCACCCGCTGGCAGATTCTGGTCAAGATCATCCTGCCACTTGCGGTGCCCGGCCTGATCTCCGCCGGCATCTTCGCCTTCACGCTGTCGTGGAACGAATTCATTTACGCGCTGACCTTCATCTCGTCAAGCGAGATCAAGACGATCCCCGTGGGCGTGGTGACCGAACTGGTTGAGGGCGACGTCTACCACTGGGGCTCACTGATGGCTGGCGCCCTGTTCGGCTCGCTGCCGGTGGCCTTCATCTACTCATTCTTCGTCGAATACTACGTGTCGGGCCTGACCGGCTCCGTCAAGGAGTGAGACGTCTCCTGAATCGTTGAGCCCCCATCCTGCTTCGGCTCGGACAGTAGTGGACGTAATATGGCGTCCACAACCGCGGTGCATCTAAATGCGCCGCCTATCAATCGTGTCAATTGCACGCTTTCTCGTTGGAATCATGCTGGCGGCCCCTTGTCTGGCGGCGGCCATTCCGTCGGTGCAGCTGACGCACGGCGGGCCTGTCGTGAACCTGGCGCCACAAATGGCGCTGGACGTTGTGCCCGCGCGGGACGCCCCTGATCCGGATGCGATGTGGGCGTTGCCGGCGCGACCTTCGACCCAACCGGGCGAGCCGCAGTTGGAGGTCGAAACCGGGCAGCGCGTGGTTGGACGCGTTGCCTTGCAGGCAAGCCCCGAACTGGAGCAGTTCGTGGTGCTGGTTCCGTCGCCGCGCATGGACGAAGTGCGTGTCTGGTACCGCTACGGGGACGCCGGCCCCTGGAGGGGCGCGATGGCGGGCGACATGGTGCCGCTATCGCAATGGCCCTTCGTCGGCCCCATGCCGGCTTTTCCCGTGCTGCTGGGTGAGCGGCCCGTGCAGTTGATCGTCACCATGGTCAATGACGGCGCGCTTCAGTCGCCGGTGCTGCTGCTGCCCGATGCCGACTACCGCAAGGTCCACACGCACCAGGCGGCGGTGTCTGGCTTCGTCGGCGGCCTGGGCATCATGGTGTGGGTTCTCTGCCTGGTTTCTGCCTTCTCGCTGGCCCGCGGGGCCAGCCTCCTGCTCACGGTTGTTGCCGTGTGGGCGCTGGTGTTCGTGCTGTGCCTGAACGGGTCCATGGCCATGTGGATCACACCCGAATGGCCCTGGTTCAACGACGCGAGCAAGCATGCCAGTTCGGTGATCCTGAGCGGACTGGTGCTGAGCATCACGGCCGTGGCGCTGGACGCCCGGTATTTCCGGCGTGCGTCCCACGCGGTCGCGATTGCGGCTCCGCTGTTGGCCCTGGCCTACGCGGCGGTGCAGGCCATGTGGTTGCCGCACGACTGGCGCGGGCTGGGTGCGCTGGGATGGGCCGCGTTCACAAGCGCGGCCGGCCTGGCGCTGTGCACCGCGAGCGCACTGGCGGGCGGCCGCTTCGTGCGATTGGTTGTCGCCGCCAATATTTGCTACGCGCTCGCGGTGGCCAGCGCCGTGTTCGACCCCTTTGAAATCGTGAGCGAGCTGGACCTGACCGATGCCATGACCGATGTGCTGGTATTCGCCAGCGTACTCGTGTTCCGCTACATGCTCTTCATGCGCGAGCGCCACGGCCGCGACGTGCTTGGACGCGCGGCCATCGGTGCGAACCGCGACCCGCTGACGGCGTTGCTGTCGTATCCCGGCTTCCAGCACGCCTATGACGAGGCCATGCTGCGCCAGGGCAGCCAGGGCCAGCGCACCTGGGCGATGCTGTTCCTGCTTCCCGGCCTGGAGCGGACCAGCGTCGAGCACGGGTTCGTGCTCACCGAGCGCGCCCTGGTGCGCTTCGCGGCCGCGCTGCAGTCGGTGCTGGGCGATGCCTGGTCGATCGGGCGCCTGTCCAAAACGCGCTTTGCGGCCGTGAGCAACCGCAGCATGGACGCGCCCGCGGTGAAAGCCGCCGCGACGCAGGTCCTGGCGTCCAGCACCCGCCTGTCCGACGAACTCGGCCCCTCCGGGGACTTCGACCTTCGCATCGTCTTCACGCGCTGTGCACCGGACAGCTCCGGTGTCAAGGGCCTGTTGCAGCGCCTGGATGAGCCTGCACGAGCGCTCGATGGCAACAAGCGCATCACGCTGGTCTGAGGGTCCGGGAGACATTTGATGAAACTCACCCTGAAGGTAGTCGGCACCGTGCTGGTACTCCTGGGAACCGTCTGGTTCTTCCAGGGAATCAACGTATTGCCCGGAAGCTTCATGACGGGCCAGATCCAGTGGGCGATTTACGGCGCCATGGCGGTTGTTTCCGGCGCTGTCCTGCTGGTTGTGGCCGCACGGATGGCCTCGCGGAAATGACGGCGCCATGACGCTGGCCGTTCGCATTTCGGCCTCGCTGGCAATCGCGCTCCTGGCAGGCTGCGCAGGCGATCCCGTGGGCGTGAAAGAAACCACGCCACTTGAATCCGCATGGGTCGAGCTGGGACCTCGGCCGCAGGTTCGAGCCGTGGTTCCGGCCGGATCGCCGTGTCCCACCGTGTCGATCGATGGGCGTTCCCACGCGATGACAATGCGGGTTGCGGCAGATACTGCAGCAGCCCGCCCAACAGTCGCACAGCCGTCCAAGGCGTCCGTCTTCGATGTTGGCGTCTGCGAAGCCGACCTGGATGCGGGTGCGCGAGAGATCCATCTGGCCGGCCTCAGTTTGCCGGGCATCCGGCAGGGGCCGATGCGCATCCTGGTGCTGGGCGATACGGGCTGCCGTCTCAACGGCGCGACGTCCCAACGGTGCAACGATCCGACGGCGTGGCCTTTCTCCCAGGTCGCTGCCGCCGCTGCCGCCATGACGCCCGATCTGGTCATCCATGTGGGCGATTACCACTATCGCGAATTGCCTTGTCCGAGCCAGCTCGAAGGCTGCCGCAACAGCCCCTGGGGCTACGGATGGGACGCCTGGAGGGCCGATTTCTTTGAACCCGCAAGGCCTTTGCTTCGCGCCGCGCCCTGGGTTTTCGTCAGGGGCAACCATGAAGAGTGCGCACGCGCAGGGCAGGGATGGTTTCGCTTTCTGGCGCCTGAACGGTTCGCGGCAGAACGTTCCTGCGACGATGCCGGCAATGACGACTCGGCAAACTACAGCGAACCTTATGCGATTCCCCTTGGGCGAAATTCGCAACTGATCGTCTTCGACTCGGCCGTCGCGGGCAATCTGCCGCTGAGAGACAACAACCTGAACGACAAGAAGACAAGGGCGAACTATCTTTCGCAAGCGCACAAAGTCAGCGAATTGACAGCCGCGCCCATGCAGCGCAGCTGGTTCGTCAGCCATCATCCGGTACTTGCCTTCGCGCCCGACTCGCGACGCCCCGAGTCAGTCTTTCCCGGCAACCCGGCCCTGCAGACCGTGCTGCGGGAGGTCAACGGCGCTGCGTACTACCCCGATGGGGTGCAGCTCGCCCTGCATGGACACGTGCATTTGTTCCAGGCGATCAGCTTTTCGTCCAAGCACGTGGCAACGCTCGTCGCCGGCCACGGTGGCGACACTGTCGATGCCGACTTACCCGTCGCCACCGTCCAAACCAGCTCGCCTGCGCCAGGCGTGCGCATCGAGCAAATTGCGCATTCCAGCGGGTTTGGCTTTCTGATGCTCCAGCGAGTGCGAGCCAGTGAGGGCCGCTGGACTGTGCAGGCCTACCGTGTCGATGGCAGCCTGCTCACCCAATGCGATTTGCCCCAGGATGGTCAATTGGCGTGCTCGCCCAGTGGCTGGCTTCGCTAGGAACATCCACCGCAGATCACCTGCTCGTCTGAACTTGGTGCGGCTGGCGGGGATCGAACCCACGACCCTTGGCTTCGATCCCCGCCAGCCGCACCAAGTTCAGACGAGCAGGTGATCTGCGGTGGATGTTCCTAGCGAAGCCAGCCACTGGGCGAGCACGCCAATTGACCATCCTGGGGCAAATCGCATTG